>JABFSD010001229.1 GCA_013140935.1 Acidobacteriota bacterium | reverse complement strand
CATCTGGCTTCGCAGGAATCAGGTGCGAGGTTGCGGCTGCGCATCAATGAGTTGTTGGGCAAGTCGTCGAAAGAACCTGAATCACTTTCTAAAATGGCCGATTCAGAAATCGCTCAAGCTGCTGCCGCCCTTGAAGCTGAATTTCAACCGGAATTCATCGAACCTGACCCGACGCACCTTTTTTACGACCAGCTTCAGCACATCAGCCTGATGATGCGCGAACTTTCCCCCGACGATCTTTCGAGCGAAGCCCTCGAAGAAATCCTCGACCTGAGCGATCAACTCATTAACGCCCTTTCAAAAGCGCGCAAGCGTCCGCGCAAAGCAAATCTGTTCGGAATCTGATATTTGCCTTTCTTACAGATAAAAACTTTAGCCTGTGAAACGGCGGTAATTCGGCTGGCGGTGAGAAAGGCGAACGCAAGTTAAAGCATCATGCAAACCATTCATCTGCATGTACTTGTCATGCAATGAACTTAGCCGATTCGCGTAAAAAAGAGCCGCTGAAAGAATTCGTGAAACACCCGTTGGAACCCTAAGACGAAAGCTCCCGCAGCAGGGAAGCGCGTACGGTTTGTTCCATCACTTCTTCGCTCCATTCGCGCGCGGCAGGCAATTTCGCAAGGATGGATTGCCGCGCAGCTTCTTTGCGTTCGGCCAATTCTGCAGCAGGCAAAACCGCCAAACGATTCTCGGCTTGCTGTGTTTCGCTTTCGGCTTCTTCCCAAAAATTGAGTTGTTTTTCAGCTTTGACGGGAACGGCTTCGACGGGCACCGAACGCTTGCGATAAAAGGCCGAACCTTCATCAAGGTATTGCATTACCGCGCCAAACTGCCGCACTTTGAAATTGGTTTTGGCGGCTTGCGCTACGGCAAATTCGACTAAAAACTGAGCTTGAGGCGCTCCATATGTCGCAAGGATGTTCTCGGCTTGTTCCAGTTCCCTGCTCACCGGACGGTAGCCGTTCACGCGCCGCGCCAGCAGATGAAAGTGTTTGACCAACGCCTCCGCAGTCATTTCCGTCGGCGCTTCGGTCAATTCCTCCATTTTGAAAAGCGAATGCCCTTCTGGCTGAGTACGTTCATGAATCTCACCGCTTTGCGCAGCCTTTCCCTGTTTCGTATTAAACGTATCGAATTCCGCCCGCGCCTTTGGGCCAGGCACATAAAAAATCACCCAATCCGGCTTCCCTTCCTCGTCGGTCATCGCCTGATATTCGACTTTTTCAATGTATTCCGATTCCAGGTGAGGTTTGTGAACGCGGTACATTTGCACGCGCACGCGCTCGAAATTGTCGTGGCGCTGTTGGGCTGAATAGGTGCAATACTCTGAATACAATAGCTTTGCGCGCGGATGGTTGTATTTCAGCGCGGCGTAAATGCGATAACTCACAATCTCGTAAAACCGCTGGCACGTAGGCGAAAGCTGTCTCAAATAGTCATAACTGAGCGGACGCACCGGCGCTGAATTCAGAACTTCGAGATAGGGCTCGTTAAAGATCACGTAAATCTCGTCGGCCTTCTCTCCGTTCGGCAAGGTCTCGCCCGTGAAGACTACGCCATAGCGCGAGAATATGGCTTCCAGCTTCTTTTCGCTGCCGTCCTTGCCCTTATAGGCCAGTTTGGCCGAAATCGTCGTAGAGGCGTTTTGCTGCAAAGCGCGCTTTAATTCGTTTTTCTGACTGCCCAATTCCCCGCAAAGCCGGTTTAGCGTACCGATTTTCAACATTCGCGGTACGGGTCGCCCGATCTCGTCAATGATGCGGTTAATGATTACGGTGTCGAGTTTATAAGCCAACTGACCGGGATGACCGTATTTGTTGCTGGGCGAAACTTCCCAGTGCAGCGAAACTTTGCCGTTTTCGTTGCGCTGGGTGATCTGGATGTTGACCGTTCCACCCTTCACCAGATTGTGGATCGGCAGCCGCGAAATCACCGTTTCGGTGCGAATGATTTGCAGCGGAGCAAGGTTCTGGCTGCTGCCGCCGTTTGCCACCAAAGCGTCAGCCTCTGATTCACTGCTTTGTTTCTTAATTATCCGTTTCGCCATAAAGCCAGTACTTATTGAAGGACACACAGAAAGTCGTCGTGTGTTTTCAAAGTCTATTAGTAGTCATGGTTTAATAATGTCATGCAAGTCGAAATGCTGAAATCATTTGAGTTAGCGCGTTTTTCGATTCGGCAATCTCACCAGTGAGAATCTCGAACCTCTCTTTTGCCGTTCGGCTTTCTCACCTTTCAGCGCGGTCAATCTAACCAGTAAGAATCGCAATCCTCACCAGGATTCCGACCCCATGAACATTGGGTTTTCGCAAATCTCACCACCTGGCTTAAGGTGGTGATGTTCACGAATCTCACCAGTCAGGTTCGCGTATCTCACCAGTGGGTGTGTTGCTTTCAGGCTTTCATGCCGCCAAGTTCAAAGAATCGCTAACTCTTTATATTTCAACACACAGCGTCAAAGATCGGTTTTAATCAGTCATTCAACGTTGCCAAGCGCCGGTTCAATTCCCTGCTTTTCGTTCACTAATCTCACCGCAATGTCGTTATTGAGCGATTTGAACGGTTAAAGTAAAGCCTGAGATGTTCAAGTATCTCACCTGCACTAAACACAGTCGCTTAGGAATCATTGCCTGTGCTTTGGCTCAAAAGCAGCGTTTTCAGCTTTTCTAACTGCTCAGGACTGGCGTAGGCAATCGTTAACCTGCCGGCTGCTTCAGTTCCCTTCACCGAAACTTTCATTTGCAGTTGGGTTTTGAGCTTTTTCTCGACCTCTTTCATTTGAATCGGTTTGGCAACTCGTTGCCCCACTATTGTTTTTTCAGGAGGGGCGATTTTGCTTTCAATTACTTTGAGAAACTCTTCCGTCGTTTCGTAGCGATGCGCAACGAGTTCGTTGAAAAGCAATTTGGTCGTGAATACATCTTGATGCTGGCGGATCAGGGCCATCGCTTCCTGCGGCCACGAGGCAATCGTCAGATAACGACGAATCGTGCGCGGATTACGTTCAAATTGTTCAGCGATTTGATCTTCTGACCAACCGTTGGCGACGAGTCCGGCGAAGCCTTCGGCGATGTCTACGCAATGCAGGTCTTCACGTGTCAG
>JABFSD010000453.1 GCA_013140935.1 Acidobacteriota bacterium | reverse complement strand
GCTGAACGACCTGGTCGGCCCAGCGCTCTTCAATTTGCAAGCGGGCCTCATGCCGCCGATTTATAAGGCACTGAAAATTTTCGGCGCGCACTGGCCGGGCGAAGGCCTGACTTACGAGCAATATCGCGCCGCCGGTAACTTGCCGTTGCCTACGCATGTGGTGATGTTCCTGCTCGTCGTCTTCTTCGGCGTCATTGTGTTGAACATCTTGCGCGGCAAGCTCTCGACCGAAAATCCCTCGAACAAACAGCAAGGCTTTGAAGTCGCGGTCGAAGGCATTCGCAGCATGTTGATTGATCTGGTCGGCCCGAAAGGGATGAAACACTTCCCGGTCGTCGCTACGTTCGGCTTGCTGATTTTGCTTTCCAACTTGCTGGGGCTGTTTCCCGATATGGTTGCGCCGACGGCGAATTTCAATATGACGCTGGCGCTGGGGCTGTCGTCGTTTATCTATTACAACTACGTCGGCATCAAAGAGAACGGCCTGTTCGGACACCTGAAACACTTTGGGGGGCCGATCTGGTGGCTCGCGCCGCTGATGTTCCCCATCGAAATCGTCTCGAACCTCGCGCGCATCATGACCTTGAGCATGCGCTTGTTCGGCAATATTTACGGTGAAGAACAGGTGAGCGGTTCGATCTCGGCGATGGTGCAATGGGGCGTACCCGCGTTGCTGATGCCGCTGGGCTTGCTCACGTCATTCTTGCAGGCGTTTATCTTCGTGTTGCTCTCGATGTTCTACCTCGGTGAAGTCTCGCATGGCGAACACCACGCCGAAGATCATCACGCTGAAGATTATCACGGCGAAGCCCATGCGGCGGCGCACTAGATCGGTTTTCAGGTTTGCACGCTGTAACGCGGATTAGTAATCCGCGTTACAGCGTGCGGCTTCCCGTAAACGCAACTGCAATCCGCTCTAAACAGTTTTTCTTGAGCGGCAGGCCACGCGGTCTGTCGTGTTCTTTCTCAAGGGGTCGGTCAGGTGATTCGGCGGCGGCTTACCTAAACGAAGCGCAAACATTGTGCGGCGCTTGCACTCCCCCAGGAGTTGCAACGCAGACCCGGTGTCGCATTCATCACGAAGCCTTCGGACGAACGCTCTGACTTCTCCCATTCACTCGCTGTCGGTAAAGCAGGCACGCGCGAACTTTTTATTCCGTTGTTCATACACTTCGCGTACCGCCGGTTTTCACTGACGGCCTTCAACTCTTAAAGGAGAAACCATGAAACGTAATTTCATTCGTCTGAGCATCTGCATGCTGACGGTGTTGGGTTCGGCGCTGACGGCACTGGCGGCTGAACCCGGCGCGGCGGCTGAAACCTCTGTCGGCAAAGGACTGGGTTACATTGGCGCGGTCGTCGGCTTCGGCATTGCCGCTGGCTTATGCGGTCTCGGTCAGGGACGCATTGCGGCGGCGGCTTGCGAAGGCTTGGCGCGCAATCCCGGCGCTTACAAAGGCGTACCGCTGCCGTTGATTCTGGGTCTCGTGTTTATTGAAACCCTCGTGATCTTCACGCTCGTGGTCGTGTTGTTGATCGTGCCGCAAGCAAAATAACAACTTACCCAATCAGCAAGGGGAGCGTGAGCATTGCTTACGCTCCCCGTAGTGTTTTCACGATCTCTTCCGCCGCTCGCGGACGCGCAATCTTCAGCGCATTGGCCCGCATTTGCGCAAAGCGTTTTTCATCACTCAGCAACTGATCGAGCTTCCAACTCAACACCGGCAGATTGTTGCAACGTAGCCCTGCGCCCGCTTCGAGCAAGTGATCGCTGTTGCGTTCTTCCTGACCCGGAATCGGATTGACCACTACGAACACCAGCCCCTTCGCCAGCGCTTCTGACGTAGTCAATCCGCCCGGCTTGCCCAGCACGACATCCGCCGCCGTCATCCATTCGTCCATCTCGGTCGTGTAACCAATCGGCTTGATCGTGACGCGGCTGCCCGCAGGCGCACGCATTTTCTCAATGCGTTGTTTGAGTTCTTCGTTGCGGCCACAGATGGCTACGACTTGCGCCGCGTGTTGCATCGGCAAGAGCGATTGAATCAGACCGTCCATCGCACCTACGCCAAAGCCGCCCGCTGACATCAGGATGGTAGGCACGTCAGGCTTCAAGCCATGCTTGCGGCGCATCTCGAATTTGTCTTTCGCTTCGGCAAACACCGGATCAATCGGAATTCCACTTACCGTAATCTTTTCCGCCGGAATGCCGATGGCTTCGAGATAAACGCGGGCTTCTTCGCGCGCGACGAAATAGCGTTCGTAATGATGGCAGAGCCACATTGCGTGTACGTCAAAGTCGGTCACGACGATGGCCTGACGGCTCGACAAACGTTCTTTGGCTTTCAACCACGAAACGATCTCGGCGGGCAGAAAGTGCGTACAGACGATCAAATCCGGCTGATACTCTTTGAGCATCTTCACGAAAGGCCGCGTATTCAGTTTGTCCAACGCCAAGCGCCGCCGTTCGTTTTGCCAGGGCTTGTCGAGCTTGTCATAAAACCAGCCCGGCACTTCGGGCAGCTTGTTGACGAGTTCGATGTAAGCCTTTGAATACAACGTGCGAAACAGCTTGTTCGTGTAATCCAACGTATCGAAATGGCGAATCTCACGCGCCGCATCGGCTTGTTGAAACGCACGTTCCAACGCCTGCGCCGCGCGCGTATGGCCTGCGCCTGCCGAAGCGGAAAGAATGAGAACTTTGTTGAGCATGGTTATCGCTTTCTGCCAGATGAACTCTCCCACGAAGTCACACGAAGAAGAATTAGACAGGATTGACAGGATTAGCAGGATGGACAGGATTCATAAAACGTTGTGATTTCCATCCTTCTAAGCCAATCCCGTAAATCCTGAAAATCCTGTCAATCCTGTCTAATTCTTCTTCGTGTCTTCTTCGTGTCTTCTTCGTGTGAGAAACGTCTTTGGTTACGGTTCGATTTTGATCGGCGTCTTGAGCGGCAACAGATCGAACAGCTCTTTGATTTCGGTGTCGTCGAGCGCGACGCAGCCCCACGTCCAATCGCCTTGCTTGCCGCTGCCGTGAATAAAAATGTCTCCGCCGAGTTCGGTGTTTTGCGGCGGCTTCGTTTGCGCGCGAATGGCGCTG
>JABFSD010000505.1 GCA_013140935.1 Acidobacteriota bacterium | reverse complement strand
CTTTCAAGGCGGGTTCGATCCGGCTTACCACAAACACAGTCTGGGCAGCGTGATGGTCGCGCAATGCTTGCAGGATTGCGTGTCTGACGCAGCGATTCACGAATTCGATTTTATGGGCGGCGGTTCGGCTTACAAAGATTCGTGGACGGAACAGACCCGCACCGCGCTTGCGTTGGAATGTTTTCAACCGGGCTGGCGCACGGCGCTTTATCGAACCGGACTCAAAACCCGCAGCGTGTTGAGTCGCGCACGCCGCGCTTTACGCGAGCGACTGAACAAAACCACCACTCCACAGTAACCCCATATATGGCTTTAAGAAGTATCCAAATGGCCTCATCAACCGTGATCCCCATGCCGCTCCGCATGCCGTTGCGCGTGCCGGACTGGCAGCCCCCCGCAAAATGTCAGTTCGCCGTCGAACGACAACCAATGTCTATTACCATCGTGCGTTCTGCCGCCGAATTGGCCGAACATCAAACCGCTTGGGAAGACCTCGCCCGCCACGCCATCGAAGCCAACGTCTTTTATGAACCCTGGATGTTTTTGCCCGAATGGGAATTGCTGGGCCGTAGCGAGGATTTGCGCTGTGTGCTGATTTATACGACCGGCCCCAGCAACGAAGGCAGCCCGAAATTGCTGGCCGGTTTTTTCCCGCTCGAACGCGCGCGCGGTTACAAGGGGCTGCCCGTCACCTATACCCAACTGTGGCGCACGCCTCATATATCGCTTTGCACGCCGTTGATTCGCGCTGATTACGCCCGTGATTGCCTGAACGCTTTTTTCGACTGGGTGGGCGAAGCCTCCGAATCTGGTTCGTTGCTGGCCCTGCCCTATCTTTCGGGCGACGGATTGTTCAACCAGTTGCTCACCGATTACACCAACGATTGCCCGAATTTGTTCACTATCGAAGAGCGCACCAACCGCGCCCTGCTCACACGCAGCGCCAACAGCGAGGATTACCTCAGCCTCGCCCTGTCGGGAAAACGCCGCAAGGAATTGCGCCGTCAGGAAAAACTGTTGCGCGAGTTGGGCGAAGTCGAATACGTCGAATTTCGTCCGGGCGACGAGGTGGAATGGTGGCTGGAACAATTCCTCTCGCTCGAAGCCCACGGCTGGAAAGGCGCAGAAGGTTCCGCCCTCGGCAAGCATCACGAAACCCGCGAGTTATTTTTGCGCACGATGCGTGCCGCCGCCGCGCGCGGTCGTTTGCTGATGCTGGCCTTGCATCTAAACGGTCGCCCCATCGCCATGAAATGCAACGTGCAGGCGGGCGTCGGCGCTTTCTCGCTCAAGATTGCTTACGACGAGGCCTATGCCAGTTATTCGCCCGGCGTACACCTCGAACTCGAAAACGTGCGCCGCTTTCACGAACACCCGCAATTGCAATGGATGGATTCCTGCGCCACGTCGCGGCATTTCATGATTAATCGTTTGTGGACGGCGCGGCGTTCGCTCAAACGCATCGTCATCGCCACCGGCAAAGGCGGCGGCAATTTTATCGTCGCCGCGTTGCCGCTGCTGCGCTGGTACAAACGTAAATTCAAGGTAGCTCCACCGTCAGAAGAGTAGCTGCCCATCGTACCAAATAAATTACGATTCGTTTCTTTGGAGGTAACCAAAAATGACTGCCGTCGCTGAAATCGCTTCGGTCACTTTATCGCCGTCCACCACTTCAAATAATAATTTAGCCGGCTTGGATGCGCGCGTTTTCGACAGCCATTTTAATCGGCTGCCGTTTATGCTTCGGCATAACCTGGCCCGTCACGAACTATTCAGTTTGCCCCGCCTGATCGAGTTGGCGCAGGCCTTACCAGCCGAGCGCGTCGAATATAACTCCGGCAAAATCCCCGTCAATCAAGACCCCGCGCTCACACCGCGCAACGGCTTGAGCGTCGCCGAAACCATACGCCGCATCGAAGAATGCCAATCGTGGCTGGTATTAAAAAATGTCGAACACGATCCCACTTACCGTGCCTTGCTCGACGCCTGTCTGGATGAAATTCAGCCTTACACCGAAAAGCTCGCGCCGCGTATGTATCGCCGCGAAGCCTATATTTTCGTCAGTTCGCCGGGTTCGGTTACGCCCTTTCACATTGATAACGAATATAATTTCCTGTTACAGATTCGCGGCGAAAAAGAAGTAAGCCAATTTGATCGCGCCGACCGCTCGGTTATTTCCGAAATTGACCTGGAAAAATTTTACACGGGCGGACATCGCAATTTGTCTTACCGGGACGAATATCAGACGAAAGCCAAGGTATTCACGTTGAAGCCCGGCGACGGATTGCACTTTCCCGTCGCCGCTCCGCACTGGGTAAAGAACGGCAACGCGGTTTCGATTTCTTTCAGTATTACGTTTCGTAATCCGCAGAGTGAGCGGCGCGAAATGGTTTATTGCGTCAATGCCAAGCTGCGCCAGCATGGCGTGAACCCGACTCCGGTGGGAGTCTCGCCCTGGCGCGATAACTTAAAGTTCAACGCCTTGCGCGTCTGGCGTAAATTCGCCAAACCGCAAGACTGATTTGCACACGCTCCACCACATTTTCTCCCTCCCAACTCGTATGAAATCGGCGCGCTGCCGGATGTATGGCAACCTGTCAGGTTGCCGTCGCTCGCTCCGCGCGTCGGCCTAACTCAAACACTGGCTCACGAGGCAAGCTCATTTTGGCTCGTGGGTCGTTTGCTGCTTTCAGATAGATTTTTTTTTCGTGGGAGGTTTTGTGCCACAAGTTTCCATTATTATTCCAACCTATAATCGCGCCGATACGATCTTGCGCGCGATTGACAGCGTACTCGCCCAAACTTTTACGGACTGGGAGCTAATCATCATCAATGACGGCTCCACCGATAACACCGAAGCGTTACTCACCGGTCTCGACGGGCGCGTAAAAGTGATTCACCAGCCCAACGGCGGCGTAACCGTCGCGCGCAACACCGGCTTGCGCCATGCCACCGGTGATTTTTTCGCCTTTCTCGATTCCGACGATCAATGGCGCAGCTATCACCTGGAACTATGCCTGTCGTTTCTCAACGCTCATCCGCAAGCCAAGTTAGTGAGTTGTGAGTTACACGAAGATTTCGGCAATGGCCGCGTGCTGACGCATTATCAGGTCGAGTTATCCCACTGGTACTTACACACCGCTCGACTGATCGGCTCTAAGTTACTCGACTTACCTGCCGGGGAAAATGATTGTTACTTGCGGGTTTATAACCAACGCCACCCGATGGGCGAATGGGGACAGCCGATCTTGCAACGCTGGAAGATCACTGACAGTGCCCATTACGAAGGCGATATATTTCAGTCGTGGCGCTGGGGCTTTCTGATGTGGTTGCCCACGACCGTGTTGCGCCGCGAAGTCGTGGAAAAAATCGGCGAGTTCAGTTCGCGTTACCCGATTTGTTCCGATTTCGACTGGATGGCTGAAGCCTGCCGCCATTACAAGATGCATTTTTTGAGCGTTCCCACCGGCATCAAACACGATCTGGCCGTAGGCGGAAAAAAACTCGCCGAAGGCCACATCGCCAAAGATAAAACCGCCAGCGTCGCGGCGCTCGATATGTTGCATCATCTCGAAAATAACTATTGCCACTTAGATCCCGAGGATGCCGAGTTGGCCGCCCTGCGCAGCCATAAACAACATTATCTCGCCCAGGTGCAACTCGCGCGCGGCTTGCGCGGCGAAGCATTATTTTATTTGAAACAAGCCTGGAAGAATTCCCCTGAAAAAGGGCGCGTCGCCCGGCTCTGGCTGTTGGCGGCGCTGGTTCCTCACGCCCGCCTATGCCAGCAGATTTATTCCGCCCTGCGCCGTGTCGCTTATTCGGCAGGCATGATTTCGCGCGGTGAGCTTTCGCTGTTCAGGTTACTGGCGAAATTACCGCGCAAATTATTGCGGCTGGATAAAGAGCCGAACCTGCAGCGCGCCTAGCCAAAATCATTAGGAGGATTTTTATTTATGGCAGCAGTTCTCGAAAAACCTTACGTCGCGCCCGCGCCAGCAGAAACGCAAGCGGAAACCCAACCGCAAGCGAAGACCTTGACCCACACGCACATCGCCGAACTCGACGGTGTGCGCGCCATCGCCATTTGGCTGGTCTTAATCAGCCATCTTTATTGGGGCTTCAAAGTGCCACCAGACACTTATGACGGTATGCCCAAGCTGATTTACGAAATCATCAGCCACGGCTGGCTCGGCGTTGACCTTTTCTTTATTCTCTCGGGCTTTTTGATTACCGGCATCCTGCTTGATTCCAAAGAACGCGCAGGTTACTTCCGCACTTTTTATGGACGGCGCATATTGCGCATCCTTCCAGTCTTTTTTCTCTGCATTTTTGTAATGAGCTTCTTTTACAACAATGCGGCTTACTTTTTGTTGAGCATATTTTTCCTCGCCAACTTTGCCGAGGGCTTAGGCGTGCCCACGCCACATGGCCCCGGCGTGTTTTGGTCTTTATGTATCGAAGAACATTTTTATTTGCTCTGGCCGGTGCTGGTGAAATACCTCAGTCGCCAACGTCTCGCGCTCCTGGCGATCCTGATCGTAATCGTTACCCCGGCCTTGCGCTGGTGGGGCGTGACGCATGGGATGAGTATTGATATGGAAGTGTATAGTTATTCGTGGTTCCGCTTTGACGGGCTGGCGATGGGTGCCTTGCTGGCGATTTGTGTCAGGTCGAGTGCCGCCACCTTGCGTAATTTATTATTGTTAGCTGCCACGCTGGTCGCCGCCTCCGTCATCATCACGATCATCGGACGACCTTACGGCATTATGGGCAAAACAGCAGTAGGCGTTGGGTTACGCTATACGCAGGTCAGTCTGATATTCGCCGCTTTCGTGCTTTCCGTCATTACTTTGCGCGGTACTTTTGCCACAGCCCTGTTACGCACCTGGTTCACGAATATCAGCGGCAAGTTGAGTTATTGTTTATACCTGATTCATCTGGCCGTGGGCGATGCGGTTTATCAATTAACGGTCGCGCGAAACGAAGCGCTTTACGCACGCTTCGGCAGCTTCGGCTGGGTGACGCTACGCGGCCTGATCATACTGGTTATTTCCTTTGCGCTGGCGGCCTTATCGCAACGCTTTATCGAAGGGCCTTTTCTGCGGCTGAAGAAACATTTTGCCTAACAAGTCCGAAGCCCCGAGGGCGGCCTCCGCATTGCGTCTGATTGCTCTAATTGGGCGCAATGCCGAGGCTGCCCTCGCTTACGATCGGGCTTCGTACACGCTGCGCGTTTGCGCTACGTTATTTCTGACTCGTCAAATTCACTAAAAACGAATCGGTGTAATCCTTGGTCGGATTAAACCCAAAGTTACTGTCAAAGATAGCGAATTTTCCATCCTTGCTTAACGTAGCGCGCGGCTGCCACCAATAAAACTCGGCGACGCGCCCGCGATGATGAACGATGCGGCGACGCTCTGAGCCGTCCGTTTTCACCAGAATCAATTCATTCACGCGCGGTCGCCATTTCTTTTGCCAGTCGGGTTGTAACTTATTCGGCAAATCGGCTGTACCTTTTACGTCAGTGCCCGACACCAGCACCCAGCGATGTTTGCCGTTGGTGTTAGCACTGACGTGAATTTCCTGATCCCAGTCTAATGGCACGAGACAGGTTTTTTTGCTGTCGGAAAGCCTGACTTTCATCACGCCATTATTTTCACAACCGGCTGGCGGGTTCACATCGCGGTAAGCGCCCATCACGATAATCTCATCGCCATTCCCGTCGCGCGTTTGATCGCTGTGCGCGCCGAAATTCAGCACCTTGCGCACAAAATTCATATTGCTGTCGAATAATCCCAACCCCTGATATTTGCCTTCGCCTTCCGCTTCCCATCTGACCGAAATGTTGTTATTGGCCGTGATGATCGCCTCGGCCCATTCGCTCAACGCCGTCAGGTCAATGCTGCGTTTCATTTTTCCGGCGCTTAACTGAAATAAGCCTACGTGGCGCATATCACCGACAATCAGCAAGTGATCGCCGTCTTCCGAAATATCTGACTCGCCACCGCCGAAGGTAATGCGCTGATATTGATTAAACGTAGCCACCGTCGTCGCCCGCCGCGCCGTGACGCTATATTTCATGAGGCGATTTTCTTCGTGATAATAAAAAACGTCACTTTCGGTATGGCTCCAGCGCGGCTCGGCGGAGTTACTGAATTCCATCCGCGCGATTAACTTGCCGCTGCGGTCTACGATAAAGTAACCCGTGTTATCGCCCTGCAAAAAAATCATCGTGTTATCGAGATTGAACGGTGACATCGTGGCATATTCGTGATGCACGCCGTCTTTGAAGGTCTTCCAGCCGTCGCTCAAGCGCGTCACGGTTGTGCCGAAGCTCGAATCAACATATTGCCCGCCCACCGCAGGCGGGGTGAAACTCGTATAGTTGGCAGGGACCAATATCTGATTTTTATCCAGCACGCCTAACACGCCGCTGCTTACGCTGGGCGTCGAAGTAAGCACCATATCTTTCGACGTAATTATATTGCCCGCCGCATCGCGCGCTTTGACGCGGTAATGATAAGCCGTATTTTGCGTCAATCCGATAAGCGAATAACGATGTTCCGTGTTGGCGACATTCACCGCCATCGTGTTGCCGTAAGTCAGCGTGAGGCCGTATTCAAGCTGGGTCGTTGCGGGTTCATCGGTGGTGAAAGTAATTGCGGTCGTGCCGCCCAGCGGCATCACGTTGAAATCGGATAACACCGGCGGCGTTTTATCCGGCATGACCGGATTCGTAACTCCCGCCTTGGTGGCAATAAATACCTCAGCTAAGGTTGCGCCGATTTGTAACATTGAACAATCTGCCACTAACGGGAAAGTGGGTTTATTTTCGCTGGTATAAAAATGCGCACCGTTGCGGTAATACTTAATCACGCTGTTTTCGACGGCGATGCGAAATACGTCATTGGGTTGGTATCCGACTTCGGTCTTATATTTGTCGTTTTCGCGCACCTCAGCCACCGTCGCGCCACGATAAGGCAGATTCGTCAGATGAAGGGCGAAATCAATAGTGGCGTGCGACGTACCGGCAAAGTCGTTGGTTAATCCGAGATAGCGGTTTTTATTATTTTCGAGCGCGCGAAATTCCACGTAGCCGTTCGCCTTGGCGACGCCTTTGCCACCGATGGTTTGCGTAGAGTTCGCGCCGGCATCCGTCAATTCGCTGCTGCCACGGTTTTTGCGCAAGGTACGCCCGATCAGCGTGCAATTGGTTATGTTAGTCCAGGTTACGGCTTCGGCTCCGGCGGGAACTTGTGCGGGGGCGGGTTCAGCCACGCCGCCAGCGTGCGCGGCCCGCCATTGGGCCGTCCATTGCGCGACGTGCGCAGGCCCACAACTCCAGCACATCAAAGCCAGGACGGCCATCCATAGATACACCTTAAGATACTTCTTCATGATTACTACTCCGAATACAGGGATTGCGCCGCATCTGGTACGACGACATTTATTTTGGGCTTCAACTGGGAAATTGTGGGTAGGTGCAACTTACGAATTCGAGTTGCAATCTTTGTTCCGCGACGTTCCGCGACCTTGCGTGGCAGTGTAACAAGACTTAGCGCAGGCAACAATAACGAAATCGGTAAAAATTACGAGGCAACGCCCGTCGAGTTAGTAAAAATTGCTTTTCAGCGTTTCTGGCAACGCGAACAAAAATAAGTCGAGCGTTGGCCTTGCGTGATGCGTTCGATGAGCTTGCCGCAAGTCAGGCAGGGTTGGCCTGCGCGCTCGTAAACTTTCGTCATGGATTCATAAACGCCGCCGGTATAACTCGCGCCGAAATCTGACGGGTCGGTATTGAGCGTGCTGTTATTGGCGATGGCTTCGGTGAGCGTAGCGACAATTTCGCGGTGCAAGGCGGCGAGCTTCGCTTTGGTCAATTGGCTGGCAGGCGTTTGCGGATGGATGCGTGCGCGATGCAGCGCTTCGGCGGCGTAGATATTCCCTAAGCCCAGCACTTTGGTTTGATCGAGCAGCGCCAGCTTAATTTGCTGGTCGGTACGCAACAACGTTTCGGTCAAATAAGCCAGGGTGAAGGCTTCGCTCAAGGTTTCAGGCGCGAGTTTGGCGAGCAACTTATAAGCATCAAGTTCTGCCGTCCGGCTCAAGCCCATCATTCCGAATTGGCGCGGGTCTTCATAAAGCAAACGCTTGCCGTTATCGAGCCACAGCGTTACGTGCGTGTGTTTCGGCGCAACATCTTGCGCGCCGACGTAAAGAAACCTGCCGGTCATGCCCAAATGGGTCAGCAAGGTTCGCTCATTGTCGAGATGGCTCAGGATGTATTTGCCGCGCCGTGTCACGCTCGTTACGCACGCACCGCGTAAGGTGGCGGCGAACTGGCGCGGTGTGGCGTCTTCAACGAGTTTAGGCAAATGCAATTGCGCTTTGATGATCGTGCGTTTCGTCACCAGCTTTTGCAGGTGGCGCACCACCATTTCTACTTCGGGTAATTCAGGCATAGGTAATCATTGCTTGCGTGTTCGTAGTTCCGCCTTTAGGCGGTGGCTCTCATAATCAAGCTACCGCCTAAAGGCGGAACTACGAACGCGCACTTCTAGTTATGGGTTCGCAGCGTAGCTTTGATGTCACGCGCAGCGCCGTGTTGAGCGTGGCAGGCGAAACAGTTCGTCGTTCCCTGCTTGAGCGACTTGGTGCGTGCGAGTTCAGCCGCCAAAGCATTTTTGACGACGTGGCATTGCGCACAGGATTCGCGGACGTTTTGTTTTAGTTGGTCGGGCGCTGCGCCGGCGAGGTGACAATCGGTGCAGCGCGTGCGTCCGGCGCTGGCGCGGCCTTCGCCGTGCAGCATGTGGAACTGTTCGCGCAAATTGTAATCAGACGGCGCGCCCGGCAGTTCGCGTTGCTGCCACGACGCGGCAGCAACGCCGTCCCAACTCCACACGCCGAAAGCATTGACCGGATAAGCGACTGCCGCTCCGTGCAGCTTTCCATCTAATTGGGCTTGCGCGGTCTGGTGGCAATTGACACAAGCCGTTTGCGCCGCTTGCGTGAGTGAAGCCTGCGCGCCGCGATGCTCGGCGTGACAGGTGGCGCATTGCAAGTCCAACTTCTCGTGTTTCGCAGAAAGCACGGACTGAAAGCTTTCAGTCGTGTGGCACGTTATACAACGGCTTTGCACCGCCCCCTTGATGCCGTGGCAACTAAGGCACTGGCTGGTGACGGGCTGGCGTGCGTGTAAGGCAGCTTTGCTTACACCCTGTTGATGCGCGCTCGAAATTCCGCCGGGCGCAAACGCACGCGGAAACACCAGCGCCGTAATCACCGCCAGCGCCAGCAAGATCAGCAAGACGCGCAAGGCGAAAACGCTGCGCACGCGCCGACTTGATAATGCCGCCGTCGCCGTTTTTTTCACTTCCTGTAACGCGGTGGGCCGCCATTGCCCGGCGTTGTCTTCCGCCTGATCCAGGCCTGCCGTTTGTCGCTGCGTTTGCCAATAATCATCCAGCGCCGCCTGTTGTTCCGGCGTCGGTTCGGTGCGCGTTGCTTCGGGCAGGGGTGCAGGCTGATTGAGATCGGTGCGAACTTCCAACTGCAAGCCGTCGGCGAAAGATTTCACGTGCAAGCGATAAGCGCCGCACTCGATTACGTCGCCCGGCAACAACATGGCATGGCGGATTTCGTCGCCATTCAAGCGAGTGCCTGAGGTAGCAAAATTCGTGAGCCAGTAAGCCTCGTCAAACCAACCAACGCCGCAATGACAGAGTGAGATGAAATCGCCGTTGAGTACGAGATCATTCGCCACCGCGCGTCCCACAAAAACGCGGTCGCGCACGAGGCGCGTAATCTCAAGACCCAAATCGGCACGCAAGATACGAAAGGATGGCA
>JABFSD010000016.1 GCA_013140935.1 Acidobacteriota bacterium | reverse complement strand
CAACAACTCGCGTTTGCCGTAGCGAGGCAAGCCCAGCGCTCCGGTCGCCTGCAAGTTGCGGTTGGGATGTATCAAGGCTTCACGGTTTGTTTGCAAGCCCAGCGTCCGCTGGCCGAGCGCGATTTGCTCAACCAGTTGCCGGAGTTATGGTTGCGTTTAGACGAAACCGGGCCGGGGTTGGAATGCAAACTCGGCGACAGCAAGGTGGGCGTCATTCAATCTATGGATGCGCAACTGCGCGGACTGGAACATCGCTTTGCGCAAGCTGAACAGCAACAGCGACGCGTCGAGCATCGCTACGAACAAGCGCAGCAGGAACTCGGCAAAGGCTGGGAGCACGCCGCGCGCTATGAGGAGTTACGAGCGAAGTTGCTGACAGTGAATGCTGCGCTGACCGCAGCGGGACAAGAAATCGAAGCCTCACCCGATCTCGCGCAACTCGACGCAGATGCGCTGCAACCTGTGCCGGAGAAAATCAGCCTGCATCAACTGACGGGCTTGGGCGTCGTCGAAAACAATCCACCATCCTTCGTGGCGGAAGAAATTGTCGAGACGGAAACATGGGGTGCGGTTGTCGTAACTGCGGAAGAAACGATGGTTGAAAGGAATCAGGAGCCGCTCGTGAAAAACGGTCACAGAGAAAAGGTGACGTTTCCGCCGCCATCATCTATCGTTTCACCTCAAAACAAGGTGCGTGTTCGGCGACCAAGTGTCGAAGCGCAACTAAGTTTTGACTGGGCCTGAGCTATGCAAACGCGGTTGTCTCTGCCTAACGGAAAATCATCAACCGGATTTTAGATACTTCGTCATGAAATTGTTGCCATTTCTGGCAAGATATTTTTGACGAATCGCTGAAAGCCGCTCCCAGAGCGGGTTTCAGCGCAATTTGTAAGTCGTCCAACTTTTCAAAAATTACCCCTGTTTGGTTCCGGCTTGTCCGGGTTAGGAATAAAAGGACGGGAATTCTTTAGCTAAATCTCTACCTAATGTCGAGAATCCGTGCCTGATTTAGGCAGACGCCATTTGCCCCAGCGCGTAGCTCCCTCAACCGTAATCTGTCCAGCCTTCTTCATTTCCTGCAACAGGTTGTTGATGAACTTTTTCTTCTGCTCGGCATTCAGGGTGTCAGAGAGTTTTTCCAGCAAGAGGTCATCCAATTCCTGCCGCGTCGCTTCCCCGAATTGCGTGACATAAGCCAGCACCATTTCTTTGTAATGCCCTTTATCGAACGCGCGGTTTTTGATGTACGCCGCTTTCTCTTCCAACACCGCCGCGATTTTTGCTGAAACGAATAGATTAGGCCGTCGCCCTTCAATCAGCTTTTGCCGTTTCAGCCGCGTGAATTCCTCGTCGCTCAACGCCCGTCGCTTTTGCACCTTGTCGAGTGCAATGGCATCGAGCAGATCAAGCTCAGTATCTCGCAATAACAGGTTGGTGTAGTTCTCATCGAGGATGCGGCCATACACGCGCACTGTGACGCGCTCCGGTTCGCGCAAGTCGTAATCGGGCATGGGAAAGTAGCGTTTGCGCTGCACGGTGAACATCCGTTTGATGCCGCTGCCGATGGTGTCAATCATATTCAGATTGATCATCGCCTGCGCGAGCAAGAGGTTGCGCTGATATTCCGTTGGCGCATCGTGCCGAATCGTTTCCTCAACCGTACCGGGAATGAACGAACCCAGATTGGTGAACAGCACCGAGTCGGGCGATTCCACGACGTTGATGCGCCCGCGTAGCCGGTAATCCTGATGCGCGATGCAATTGTGCAGACATTCGCGCAACACCCACGGATCGTATTGCGTGATCTCGATGGGAAAGAGCGTATCGTTCGGCAGATGCCGCACGGTCAGATTGCGAATCTGGCTGCGCACCTGTTCGCTGGCGATCAGGAAAGGCGGCCGAAGAGCTGATAGTCTTTCTCAAGGTTGCGTTTGTCGCGCAGTACCCAGGTGATCTGCGCATTCGCGGGCAACAGCCAATACGACGATTCATTCTTGCCCAACAGCAAGAGCGCGGTGTGCGTGAGCTGGTCGTTCACACAAAGCCGGGCTTTATTCAAAAAGGTCAGGTCGTCCCACTGCGCCGCTTCCGCAGCGAGTGGTGGATGTTTTCCCTGATATTGCGCACGCGCGAATTGCAACGCCTGCGTGTCGAGATCGGCGAGCGTGGCATCCTCAACGATTTGCGCCGACCAGTCTTGCTGCCCGGCGGAGAGGATTTGCCAGAGCTTGCGCTCTTTTTCTGGGAAGTCGTGCAGCTTCTGTTTGTAAGAGGCTCTCGGATAGCCTCTAAGTGGCTCAAATCTGATTGTAGCAACTGGAAATGGCATTTTCCTTTCTTCCGACAATGGGCAAAGTTGGCGCGCGCCGCAACAACAGATCGTCTCGGTGTTTGATCGCATTGACGATAATGGGATGGCTGTGCCCTTTCGAAGCGGTGAGACGCGCGTTTTGTTGTCTCTTGGTTCAACCCTGTTGGTCAGCACTACCGGCGGTGGCCTCTATCGTTCGGACGACAACGGGGAAACCTGGCTGGATAGCAATACGGGCCTGCCTGAAACCATCCGCCACGGTGCGCATCTTTACGTCGGCACCGAACTGGACGGCATGAAGATCGCCTACAACGTAGACGCCAAAACCTGGATCGGTCAGACAAGCGGTTCCACTTTAGTTACCGCCTGGACTTCCGCGAACACCGGACTGACCAACCTGAACGTGCAAAGCATTCTGCCCTTCGACAATCGCGTCTTCATCGGCACCAAAGGCGGCGTCTTCGTTTCGGCCAACGAAGGCCGCAACTGGGCGGTGGCCAATACCGGCTTGACGAATCAGGACATCGTGACGCTCGCGGCGAACACGACACACTTGTTTGCGGCGACGACGGGCGGCGTCTTCGCCTCAGCCAATCGCGGCCAAAGCTGGACGGCGGCCAATGCAGGCTTGAGCGATTTGAATATTCAAGCCTTCGCGGTGAACGGCGCGAATCTTTTCGCGGGCACGGCCAGCGGCGTTTTTCATTCGCCAGACAACGGACAAAGCTGGCGCGCGCTCAACGACAGTTTGAGCGAACGCAACGTCACGGCGCTGCTGGTCAGTGGCGCGACGGTG
>JABFSD010000801.1 GCA_013140935.1 Acidobacteriota bacterium | reverse complement strand
CCAATGCGGCGGGCTTGTAATTCGACGGCAAGCCATAAACGCCGTTGCGCAAGCCCGCCGCATTGGTGCTGTTGATGAGCCGCCCCGGAATATAACCGTTGTACCAAAGATAGCCGTCGGTGCAGCGTTCCTGTGATTTCACCGTCGCGGTTGCCGCCGTCAAACGGCAATCAGTGATCTTGTATTTCTTGCCGTAAACCTCGAAGTTGCCGAACTCGCCCCAGTTCGTCGTCGGGCGCGCATACCACGTATTCAAGAACGAAATCTTGCCCACCATCTTCCAGCCGCCGATGAAACCATTGACGAAACTGTTCACGTCTTTGCCCAGCCATTTGCCTTTGCCGAAAGGCAAATCGTAATTCCAGTTCGCGCGAATGCGGTGTTTGGGAATCGCCGTGTCGCGGTCATAGAACAAAAAGCGATTGAGCGCATCCACGTCTTGCGGCACTTTCGATTCTGGCAAGTAAATTTCGGGGCGCGTGCCTACGTCGTCGCGGAAGGCGTTGCCCGCCATGCGCAGCGCGTTCGTCATCGTATAAAACGCCTGAAAACTCAGCCCTTTGCTAAAGCGGCGTTCCACCTCAGCCGTCCAGACCGAAGTGTTAATGAACCCAGTCTTTTGATAAATGATGATGTTGGTATAAGCGTTTTGATCGAAGACGCGCCGCGCAACGTTGGCGAAATCACCCGTCGGAATCGCGCGCTGCTGGGTCTTATACCAAATGTAATCGTTCGCTTGCGGGTTAAGATTGAATTGCTGATCGGCGTTGACGCCGTGTTTGCCCGCGTAAGTAAAACGCAGCACAGTCGAGGGATTGATCTGCTTTTCAATCGTCAGGTTCCAATCGTGTACGCGCAGATTTTTCTGGCGTTCGGACATCGCCGCGACCGAATTGCCGCGACCGATGCCGATGGGGTTGACGGTGTCTACGACGTTCAGGCTGTTCTGTCCGGCGATGATGGTTTGCGGCGTACGCAACAAATAGTTCGGAATGCCGTCGGGGCTTTGCGCTGCGGCGTTCGGGTTATAAGTAAACGTCGCGCGAAACGGCGGCAGGTTGAAGAACGGTTGCAACAACGTGCGCATCGGCGTGTTGGAAATATACAAACCATAACCGCCGCGAATCACCATCTGTTTGTTGCCGTCGAACAAACGATAAGCGAAGCCGCCGCGCGGGCCGATGTCGCGCAAATTGCTTTGAAAGATATTCGGGTCGCGCCCGATCTCGGCGGCACTGGCAAATTTGAAGCCTACGGTTTTGAAAGCGTCTATGACTTTTTGCGTCGTCGCGCCGCGTTCGATATAAGCCGCAATCGGGTCGGGGAAATAGATCGAACGCGATTGCGGGTCGAACGAATTGAGCGCGTTGTTCTGTTCGCTGAACGCCGGAAACATATCCCAGCGCGCGCCGCCGTTGAGCGTCAGGCGTTTGGTGACGCGCCAGTTATCCTGAAAATAAAGGCCGAAATAACGCTCGTTCAATTTCATGAAGTTGCGTTTGAGTCCGACGGAATAAGTCGCCGCTGCGCCTAAAAACAAATTCGCAGTGTTGTTGCCGGTTTGCGGAACCGCCGAAGGATTCGTCGCAGTGCCCAACGTCGGACTGTGCAACGCCGTCGCCAGACTATTGAAATTGGCTGCACCTGAAATCGCTCCCTGATCGGGTTGCAAGTGTTGCCGCTGGTTATTGAAACGCCAACCGAATTCGAGTTTGTGCGTCGCCTTGAGCCACGAAAAATTCTGTTCGACGTTCGTCACAATCGTGTAAAGCGCGCGCCGATTGCCGCCTTCCTGCAAGTTCATAAAACCCGTGCCGGTGATGGCGGGCCAGCCGAGTTCTTTGAGCGGATTGGGCAAACCATATTGCGCCGAGAAATCTTCTTCGGTGGGGCCGGTGACGGTGCGCGTGCTTTGCCAACTGCGGTTGACCAGCGTCTCGACAAAAAATTTCGCCGAGAAAAGATGCGTCCAACTCGTGCCGAAATTGATTCCTTCCATCGGGATGTAAAGCATGTTCGCTTCGTTGTTTAATGTCGGCGCACCCGTGCCCGCATCGGTTCCGAGAAAGCTCGCGTGGTTTTTGCCGCCGTTGACTTTGAAAAAGGCGTTGTCTTTTTCGCCGAAGCGATGATCGAGGCGAATCGTTGTTTGATTGTTATTGCTGTTGGGTAACACGTTTGAGGCGATAGGCGCTTTGTAATTGTTCCCCGCCAGCGGATTGATGTCGGGGTCGGTCGGCAAAGGCGTGATCGCAAAAATCGCCTTGGCTAATGGACTCATACGATTCATCGGAATGATGTTGTTAGCGAACGCATCGCGCACGCCGACTTGTCTGCCGTTTTGCGTGACGGTGCGCGTCGTCGCCGGATCGTAAATGATGATCGGGCGGTTGAGATTGTCTACGAGTCCGCTGAAATCGCCGCGCCGCCACGCCGCCGTCGGCACGACGAAATCGCGCGTGACGCCTTGTTTCAGCCGCAAACTTTCGCGCGAGACAAACCAGAAGGTGCGGTTCTTGCCGCGATAGAGTCCCTTAAACGTAGGCAGATAGACCGGCCCGCTCGCCGACCAGCCGAACTCGTTGCGCAAGAGTGTCGGCACTTTGTAATCCTGCCCGTTAGGCAAAACGTCCTGCCGCGCGCGGGCGACGCCAAAGCCGTTGTTGCGATGCGTCTCGAACGCGGTGAAACGCAACTTGTTCTGTCCGCCTTTGGTCGTAATCAGCACCGATGTCGGGCGATTATATTTCGCCGAAGAAGTGCTGGTTTCGACGCGCACTTCGCCAATGGATTCCAGCCCTTGAATGATGCCCGACCCGCCGAATTCGCGGTTGTTAGACGCTGCGCCGTCTTGCACGTAATCAGTCCCATATGTCATCAAGCCCGCCGCGCGTACGCCGCCGTTGGCGTCGAAGATGGCTTCGAGTCCCGGCACTGTGTCTTCGAGCAAGGCGTTGATGTCGCGTCCGTTGATCGGCAATTCCTTGATGCGTTGCGCGTCAAGCGTCGCGCCCACCGTCGAGTCGGTCACGTTCACCAGCGGCGCGATGTTGCCTTCGATGATGACGGTTTCGCTCACGTCGCCCACCGCCAGCACGGGCGAGAGTTC
>JABFSD010000672.1 GCA_013140935.1 Acidobacteriota bacterium | reverse complement strand
GTCAATGAATAGCCGACGCGCTCGACTGTAACAGCGTCGAGCGGAGCTTGTCCCGCTACGCCGCGAATTCCATCCGTCCCAAAAAAATCACCCATAAAACTTCTTTCCGCGAAACGGCACGTTTACCGCTTCACCTTCACCTCGTTAAGTTGGTTATGTTTTTCGTCTTTGCTGCTGCGCGCTTCCAACGCGACCGAGACTTTGACTTTGCTCACGTTGGCATCAGCCAAGCGCAGGCCGTTGTGCGGCAGTTCAATTTCGAGCATTTGTATGAAAGGCTCACGGTGGCCCTTGAGCGAAAAGCCTTCAGTCTTGAGCGCCGTGATGTTGGCGATCACGGAAGCAGGGCCTTCGACTTCGAGCATTTCCGGCTCAACGACAAAAGTTACTTCAAAGCCTTCATCCGCTTGCGTGGGCGCGGCTTCGACTTTTACTTTTTTGCGTAGCGTCGGTTCGAGCTTGAGTCTCAAACTCACTGGCTCGACGCGACTGATTTCAACATTGGTGGGCAGATTAAGGTTGCTGGTGCGCAAGAGCACGTTGCGTTCGCCTGCGGCTTTGTCTCGCAAGTCGGCTTCGACAGCTAACTGAGAAGGCGGCAAGCCACGTACGACATCGCGCGGCCCTTTAAGCCTGACACTGACGGTTTGTGGAATATCGCCTGTAAGTTCCAGCCCGGCTGGAATATTGGTGTATTCGACCGGCACGCCGACGACGCGTACTTCGCTCGTGGGTTGACGCGCAATGAGAAAGATCAATAGCGCGAGCACTACGGCCAGCACGCGCAAGCCCCACACTTTCCAGCGCACTAATTTGAATCCACTTTGCGGCATCTCGTGTTTCTTTATTCTTCAGCGATGGCCTGACGGCGGCTCGCTTTAGTCGAGGCGATGATTTCGTCGAGTTCGCGTTGACGGGCGCGCTCTTCTTCTTCCTGCGCGAGCGTCTCAGCTTCGGTACGCCAGGGTTCCATCGCCGATTGAATCAGTCGACGCAAGCGCGGGCCGTCGAGGTTGCGCAACAAACGGCCTTCGAGCGCGAACGAAATCGCGCCGGTTTCTTCCGACACGATGACGGCAAAAGCGTCTGTGTCTTCGGTTACGCCAATGCCCGAACGATGCCGCGTGCCGAGCTCGCGCGAGACTTGCGGATTTTGCGTGAGCGGCAAAAAGCACGAAGCCGCCGCGATGCGTCCGTTGCTGACGACCACTGCACCGTCGTGCAAAGGTGTATGCGTATTAAAAATCGTTACCAATAAGTCGTAAGTCAGCGTCGCGTCAATCTTGATGCCGCCTTCGATCAGGTTGCGCAAACCGATGTCGCGTTCAAAGACCATCAACGCGCCGATCTTTTCGGTCGAGAGCGTATTGGCCGCCATCACTACGTCGTCGTACCACTCGTCGCCAAAAGTGTTGAGCCGTTTGCGCGTGCGAATCATCGGCAGGCGAATGTTCTTGCCCAATTGCATCAGTGCCGAGCGGATTTCGTGCTGGAACAACACGATCACGGCGAAGCCCAGATAAAGCACGGCGTTGCGCAACAGCCATTGCACGCTGGTCAGTCCCAGCCAGATCGAAAGCTGATAAAGCAGCGCAACCAATCCCATCCCGACAGACATTTGCACGGCGCGCGTGCCGTGTACGAGCCGCAACAATTCGTAAATCAGAAAGCTGACCAGTAACACGTCCAGCAAGTCACGCAATGTAAGCGTGTGCCAGAACCAAACAACTTGTGACCAGTATTCCGCCATTGAAATGTTTGCGAATCGTTTCGGAGGAAACGCTGCCAGGAGATGGAGTAGATGTCGGCATGAGCGACAGGTACGGCATAGACGCCCATGTGCCCCGCAGTCTAACACAGCGGCTAATTTTCGCTGGCAAGGTTTTTTTAGCGCGCCTGCGCTGCGTGGGCTGCGGCTGACCCACTGGCGACGCTGACATCGGCGAGTTGGCCTTCCGCGCCGACCCAATCGCCCGCGATGAATAAACCCGCGATTTCAGGTACGGCGACTTCAGGTCGTCCTGTGGTTGCCGTTGTCACCAATGCATGGTTTACCGTCAGTGCAGGCATGAAACGCCGCTTGACCAACACCTCGCGCCAGCCCGGTTGCATCGTGTCGAGTACCTGTTCGAGTTCGGCTTCAAGCGACTTGGCCGAAGTCGTTTCATCCGTCATCAGATATTTGGCTACGTGAATCAGTGCGCCGTTGGCAGGCGCAAGCTGGGCGGTGGCTGAATGAACGGAAAAATAAAGTGGCTGATCAATGCCCAACGCGAACCGTGCGTCAGGTTGCGGCAAACGCGCGAGTGCAACATCAAGACACGCGGCTTTGACAGGAATCAACGCTTTCAATTGTCGTAACCAATCAGAGGACACAAACGATTCAGTTATTGAAACTACTTCCGCCGGACTCGCCGCAATGATGACCGCATCGGCAGAATGAATCGCTCCATCAGCCAAAGCGGCACCGCGAACGTGACCTTGCTCAACAATGATTGATTGCGCACGCTGTCCCGTTTCAATCGTCGCGCCAGCTTTGATTGCTGCGTCGCGCAAGCCATCCACTAACGATTGCCATCCGCCGTCGAGATAGCGTACGCCCGATGAAATGCCGAGTTGAATTTGTCTGATCGCCGCCGCCGCGCTTTGACGTTGCGCGTCTCCGGCATAAGTCGTCAGCCGCGCCAACGCCTGTATCAACTGTCGCACGCGCAAGTGACGGATGTTGCTTGCCAGCCAATCGTGCAGCGTCACGCCGTGTAAATCGCTCGCATCGAGCTTGCCCAACTTGGCGAGCCATTGCGCGGCTTCGAACTTTTCCGTAGCCGTAAACAATCCCGTCGTCATTAACGAAAGTGCGCCAGCGGGAAAGGTTTCGCGCCGCCCTTCGATCAAAGCGAAGCCGCCAATCTGCGGACGATGCGCGCTGTATTGAATGCCCAACTCTTTGAACGTCCGCGTCGCCGCGCCTTCGGCATAAAGCGCGTGCGGCCCCAGATTGAACGCGAAGCCCGACTCGTGGCTGGTCATCGCGCGTCCGCCCAGTTGCGCGGCCTTTTCCAACAGCGTCACGCGACGGTTCGCGCGCGCGAGGGTGACGCTGTTGGAA
>JABFSD010001045.1 GCA_013140935.1 Acidobacteriota bacterium | reverse complement strand
ACTCAGCTATTCAACGGGTTGCTTGCGGGCTGTCTGCATCCCTTGTCATTTCACCAGCGCGTAGGTTTAATCTGCCCACCGTCAAATCAACAAAACTAAATAATCGGAGTCCATCGCATGCTTGATAAAACCGAGAGACTGGAAGAAGTGCTGGCGCTGGTGCGCACCAAAGCACCGGCGGAATTGCGCGCTACGTTGGAGCAATTCGTCAATGCTTATTACGACCAGGTCGCGCCGGACGACGTGATCGAACGGCGCGCGGATGATTTGTATGGCGCGGCGCTGTCGTTGTGGAACTTCGCGCGCAAGCGCACGCCGGGCCAGCCGAAGCTGCGCGTCTTCAATCCCACCGTAGAAGAACACGGCTGGCAGACCACGCACACCGTCATCGAAATCGTCAACGACGACATGCCGTTTCTGGTTGATTCGGTCACGATGGAAGTCAATCGCCACGGGCAGACGCTGCATTTGATCGTGCATCCGATCGTCACCGTGCGCCGCGAGAACGGCGAACTAATCGGCCTGGCGGAAAAAGGCAGCGCAGGCGCTTGGGCGGAATCGGTCATGCATGTCGAAGTGGATCGTCTGGTCGCGCCCGATCAGTTGAAAGAGTTGGGCGACGGATTGTTGCGCGTGCTGAGCGATGTGCGCATTGCGGTGGACGATTGGCAGAAAATGTTGGCGCAGGTCAACGTCGTCCTCGAAGAAATCGAACAGCACCACCTGCCCGTCGCACTGGATGAAAGCGCCGAGGGCAAGGAATTTTTGCGCTGGCTGGCTGACAATCATTTCACGTTTCTGGGCTATCGCTGTTACGACCTCGTGCAACTCGAAGGCAAAGATGCCCTGCGCATCGTGCCGGAATCAGGCTTGGGCATTTTGCGTGAACGCGCCGATCGGCCTATGGCTACGCAAGTTTCGCTGTTGCCCGAAAGCCAGCGCGCCTTTGCCCGGTTGCCGCGTTTGGTATTCGTCACGAAAGCCAATTCGCGTTCGACGGTGCATCGTCCCGCTTATCTCGATTACATCGGAGTGAAACGCTTCGACGCGCAGGGGCAAGTGTGCGGCGAACATCGCTTCTTAGGTTTGTTCACTTCGACGGCGTATAGCGCGGAGCCGGAATTCATTCCTTACCTGCGGCGCAAGACCGCGAACGTCATTGCGCGTTCGGGCATCGCACCTCGTTCGCATGCGGGCAAGACGCTGCTCGACATCATCGAAAATTATCCGCGTGATGAGTTGTTTCAAATCGGCGAAACCGACTTGCTCAATACGGTCACCGCCATCGTGCATCTGGGCGAACGCCAACGGCTGCGCTTGTTCGTCAGGCGCGACCCGTTTGATCGGTTTATCTCGTGTCTGATTTATGCGCCGCGCGAAAATTACAACACCGATTTGCGCAAGCGTTGGCAGGCGCTGTTGCAACAGGCGTTTAACGGCACGGGAACTGATTACAACGCGCTGCTCTCGCAATCGTTGCTGGTGCGCACGCTCATCACGGTGCATACGAAACCCGGCGAGATTCCCGACTATGACGTAGCCGACATCGAACGCCGTCTGATCGGCGCGGCGCGCGTATGGAAAGACGATTTGCAAGATGCGCTGCTCGATGCGCTCGGCGAAGCGCGCGGCACGGCGTTGTTTCAACGCTTTCAAGACGCTTTTCCGGCGGCCTATAGCGAAGACTTCCCGGCGCGTGCCGCTGTGCCCGACATCGCGCGCGCCGAGCAGGTGCTGGCGGGCGAAGGCTTTAAACTCTCGTTGTATCGTCCGCTCGAAGCCGCGCTCGGCACGTTGCGCTTTAAGCTCGTACACAAAGGCAAGCCCGTTGCGCTGTCTGACAGTTTGCCGATGCTCGAATGCATGGGCTTGCGCGTGCTGGACGAGCGGCCTTATCACCTCGAACTCACAGGTGAAGAAACCGTCTGGATTCACGATTTCGGCTTGGTCAGCCAACGCGCCGATGTCGAACTCGAAATCGAACAACTGCACGAAATTTTTGAAGACGCCTTTGGTCGCATCTTTCGCGGTGAGATCGAACGCGATGATTTCAATCGGCTGGTCATCGCGGCGCGCCTGCCGGCGGAAGAGATCGTCATCTTGCGCGCTTATGCGAAATACATGCGGCAGATCGGCTTTCCGCTGACGCAGAGTTTCATCGAAGCTACGCTCGCCACTCATCCGCAACTCGCGCAACGACTCATCGAATTGTTCAAGCTGCGCTTCGATCCGGCGCAAGCAGCAGGCTACAGCGAAGCGGCGGAAGAAGCTGCGATCAAAGAGATTCGCGCTGCGCTCGAAAAAGTATCGAATCTCAACGAAGACCGCGTGCTGCGGCAATATCTGGCGTTGATGCGTGCGACCATTCGCACGAACTTTTGGCGAACAGATGGCATGAATGGAGCGAATGGCAAACGGCGCACGTTCGTCTCGTTCAAATTCGATCCGTCAAAAATCAACGGTTTGCCTGAACCGAAGCCGATGTTTGAAATCTTCGTTTATTCGCCGCGTTTTGAGGGCGTACACCTGCGCGGCGGCAAGGTCGCGCGCGGCGGGTTGCGCTGGTCAGATCGGCCTGAAGACTTTCGCACAGAGATTCTCGGCCTCGTCAAAGCTCAAATGGTCAAGAACACCGTCATCGTGCCCGTAGGCTCGAAAGGCGGCTTCGTTTTGAAACGTCCCGTCTCGCCGTCAGACCGTGAGGGCCGCGAAGCCTGGATGAAAGAAGGCATCGAATGTTATCAGGATTATCTGCGCGCCTTGCTTGATCTAACCGACAACCGCGCGCAAGGCCAGATCGTGCCGCCGCAGCAAGTGCGCCGCCACGATCCTGATGATCCATATTTAGTTGTCGCGGCGGACAAAGGCACGGCGACGTTTTCTGATTACGCGAACGGCATCAGCAAGGAATACGGCTTTTGGATGGCTGATGCTTTTGCGTCGGGCGGCTCGGCGGGTTACGACCACAAAGGCATGGGCATCACGGCGCGCGGCACGTGGGAATCGGTCAAGCGCCACTTCCGCGAGCTGGGCGTCAATACGCAAACCACCGACTTCACCGTCGTAGGCATCGGCGATATGTCAGGCGACGTATTCGGCAACGGCATGCTG
>JABFSD010000191.1 GCA_013140935.1 Acidobacteriota bacterium | reverse complement strand
CTTTCAAACTGCCGAAGCGTCCGTCTTTGGGCGCAGGCACGCGCTGCTTGTCACGGTTCCAAATCTCACCGGGCTTGATGCCGGGGTCATTCACCGCATTGGAATTGGCGGTGAAACTCATATTGAGCAACAGCGGCACCGGCTTCGTCGCAGCAGTGGGTAGGTATACCAGCAAATCCATTTTCGGCCCGTCCTTCCTGGGCGAAAAATAAATCGTGACTTGGCGACGAATCGCTTTGCCTTCAAACGCGGGCGTACCTTTGTCGAATACGTCAAAGCTCATTGCGGCGGGCTTGCCGGGGCTGCGGCCGTATTGATTGTCTTCAAACAGACGGACGATTTCAGGCCGCCGCTTTTGCATCCACGTCTTGGCATCGCGTACCGGCTTGCCATTGGCGAGCGTCAGCAGATCAGGCAGCGTGTAACTCGCCACCTTCGCTTCGTCGGAATTGACGGGAATGCCTGCGACTTCGGTGCGCGGGGCGTTTTGCGTTTGCGTGTAAGCGATAGCCGCACAAAGCAGCATGCCCACTACAAGAATGAGTTTAGATTTAAATGACATAAGTTTTCTCAGGCTGATATAAAGCTACTCTTTCGGCATGCTTATCATTGCGAAATAAAACCACGCATCTGCGAGGTTATGCCACGCAATGTATGCGTGCTATGGCAACTCTAGCGCCGCTTTCAAACAATCATTGACCCGTTGCATTTGCGCGTTCGGCAAACTCCCCAGCTTCATCAGAATTTTGTTCTTATCCAGCGTAAGCAGATTGACGCAGTTAACGACGGAATCTTGCCTTAGTCCTGATTGCCGTCCCTCTGGCGTAGCAAGCGCAATCAGCAACTGCGTGGCTTCCAGCGACCGCCTCGTCAGGCCCGTAATCTGCGCGACGATGGTATTTGTCAGTCGCTGATTGTCCCGATTGTTTTGGATGACCAACACCGGACGCACTTTGGTTCCGCCGCCTGTGGCATAAGGATAATCAACCAGGACGATCTCACCACGTTGAACGTTCATGCTTTTCTGCGCGGGTCGAGTTCGTTGTAAATATCCATGGCTGGGTCATCCCAACCTTCGCGTCCGAAGACTTCCATCACTTCTGGGTGCATACCGTTGAGAAACTCTAGGTTTTCAGTTTTGTCAACTAAGTTTCTGATGCGGTTATAAAGCTCTTCGCGTACCAGAATGTAGGTCGTAAAAGTATCCGGGTCGAGCGCACGCAATGGAGATTCGGCCTGCTGTGCAACAGCTTGTCGTTGTTCGATGGTCAGTTCGATCATTTCTCACCTCTCGTACTCATTTTACGTTGCGCATTGTGTCAGTGCCTAACCCAGAAGCTCATAACTCACCTCTGTGCATCTATTCACCGCAGCCCGCATCGCCAGCGCCAGAATCGTCAGCGCCAGAATCGTCAGCGCCAGAATCGTCAGCGCAGGATGACGACATCGTAGTCGTTTTCTTTTCTAACCTCATTTCACGGGAACCGTGATCGGCGCGTCTTTGTCCTTCACCAGAAAGACCAAAAATTTCGCGGGCTTTGTCGCGCTTGCGTTGCGCGAGACCGAATGAATATCCGATGGCGATTCATAAAACGTTTGGCCGGGAGTGAGTGTCACTTCCTTGCCGCCCTCGACCGCCATGACAATCGAACCTTCCAACACGTAAACGAACGTATTGGCGTTGTGCCGATGTTTGGATGACACAGCGCCGGGCGCATATTCCACCGTCAGCATCGTAGCTTCTTTGCCAGCCACACCCGCTAAATCTTTGGTTAAGAGCGGAGCGACTTTCGTGCTGGACGCCGCTTGCTTTGCCAGCAAAGGCGCGGCGAAAAACCCGACTGCCGCCAATAAACAGATTGATGCCATCATCAGATATTTCATTTTGATTTATCCTGGTTGGTTCATTTTGTTAAGGCTTCCTTCCGTTCACGTTGAATCTGTTCGTGATAAGCCTTTTCGTTCGACGCGACGAAAGCCTGTAAGCCTGGCGGATCAATAAACGGATTCGGCTGCGTGCCCAGTCGTTTCAATTTGTCAGCCATCGAGAAGAATTGCGTATGCGGCCCTAAGAACACGTCGCAGGGCAAGGCTTTCAGCTTGGCGAACGATTGCGCGTATGCTTCCGCCACGCCCGCCCACGTTGGGTTGTTGACCATCTTCACGCCGGGGTTGATGGATAGGCTTGCGGTGAACACGACGTTATAACTTTTGCCGTTTTCCGTGACCTTCATCGTCCAGGCAGTATTGCCTTCGGTATGGCCGGGCGTATGCAGCGCCGTCATCGCCACGTCGCCCAGACGAACGACCTCACCGTCGCGGAGTTGTTTGTCTACTTTAACGGGCGGATAAAACGGCTTGATCGGATGAAAGCCTTGCTGGCCGCCGCTTTCGAGAATCGGGGTGTCTTCTTTCAGCGCGTAAACCTTAGCGCCCGTCGCAGCCTTCATCGCGGCATGTCCGGCTGTGTGATCGAAATGCGCGTGGCTCGAAAGCATGATCTTGATGTCTTTCAGTTTGAATCCCAACGCTTCGATATTCGCGCGCACCAACGGCGCAGATTCTTCCAGCGCCGTATCGAGTAAGATCAATCCCGCATTGGTCTTGATGAGATAGCAGCCCAGATTAGTGGTGCCTACGTAATAGATGTTGCCGATGATCTGAAACGGCTTTTGCGGTTGATTCCACGATTTGAGCAACGCCGACGAGTCGTATTGCGAACGCGTTAGCATCGGCCAAACCGTGAGACACACGATAACGATAAAAAGCGAAAGAATTTTTCGAGTTTGGTTCATTGCGATTCCTTACCAATCCTTCTAGATGATTACTTGAGATTTGCGCAGGTGAAATTCTCCGCCTGATTGATGTCGCCACTGCCCTGGTATTTCGCCACCGCCGGATAAGCGCAATGCGGGCGCGTGCGTACCGGGTTCGTCCCCTTGCCGATGATTTGTTCCGGCGCTTGGCCCCGCTCCACCCATGCTTCCAACGCAGAAAGATAATCAACCTGATGGCAGCCCGGCCCGCCAGCGCAATGCAACATGCCCGGCACTAAAAACAACCGTGCGAACGATGCGACGTTTTGCTTTCCGCCCAGCGCGCGTTGCAGTTG
>JABFSD010000592.1 GCA_013140935.1 Acidobacteriota bacterium | reverse complement strand
ACTTGACGAAGTATTGCGTCGTCGCCAGCACCAACATCGCCCACGCGGGCAGCCAAACGTTCGCCGTCAGTTGCCGCGCAAAGTGATAGAGCAAAGCCATGGTCGCCAGTCCCAACAGTGCAGCGGGAAACTTTGCGGCGAAATCGTTTACGCCCAGCAACCAGAACGAAGCGGCTTCGAGCCAGATAAAGAGCGGCGGCTTATCGAAATCGAGTTGGCCGTTGAGCCATACGTTGAGCCAGTCGCCGCGCGCGAGCATCTGTTTGCCTTCGTGCGCATAAACCGCGTCGTCGTAACCCGCCAAATCGCCGCGATGCAAATTGGCAAAGAGCAGCAAAGCCGCCAGTGTGAAGAGTGCGCCGAACCTGAACGCAGGCTGACGCCAACTGACAACCGATGTCGTCAATAACAAGGGGATAAGCTCCTGATTTATGAAAAAAGCTCTGACGAAATTTTTTCTATAACCAGATGCGCTTGCCTGGCGTCCTAGATTACGGACGAAGGTAAAACGAATCACGTATTCGCCGAGCCGAAATTGTCTACAAGCCAGTGCGCTGCGCTTTTCGAGGGCTGGAGCGTGCTGGCTTTTTCATTCAAACGAACCTTACGAGACAGGCTTGCGCGAGGGCTTCGTGGGGGACGCAAGGCCAACTTCTCGCCAGTGATGATTTAGGGTAATGCGGGAACTACGAATGCGATCTTGACGATGTGCCGGACGATTTGAATGAATACCGCTTCCTTCGTGAGACGTGATCGCAAGTTCTGAAGCGTTCAGCAATGGGCATACCACAAACGAATCTTTTCTTATTCGGTCTTTCTTCTACAAAAAAACGCTTGGGCGCTGATAGTCGTTGTGGCTTTTTGGGACAAAGTGTTGCTTTTTGCAGCAATCGCCCAGGCGGAATTAGGCAGGATTTTCAGGACGGATTGCTTGCCTCTTGACACTTTTGCAATTCCAAATCTGCCAAATCTAATAGACCGCGAATGACGCGGATGCAGCGGATCAGCGCGGATCAACTCCCAAAGAATCCGCGAGAATCCGCCGCATCCGCGTCATCCGCGTCATTCGCGGTCTATGGCCTTTCGTGTTTCAACGCCCTTTGGAGCAGAGGTTGCTGTTAGACCTTCGTTTATGAGTACGAGTACGCGATTGATTTTGTTACTGACGGCGCTGGTCGGCACGATCATGGTGACGGGCGGCTACCTGCGTTTGCGTCAGCGCGAAGCCATCGTGATGACGGCCATGCATAACGAAGTGCAAGCACACGCTTACACCTTGCAAGCCGCGCTCGAAGTCGTGCGCGGTCAACAAGACTCAGGGCAAACCCAGCAGTTGCTCAACCGTTTGATTCGCAATCCGAAAATTTACAGTGTGATTCTCTTTGACGAAGCGGGACGGGCGACGACGCTCTCTGACCCGCTGGCGGCAGAGGCGCTCAAGTCTTTGCCGGAAGTTCGTCAGGTGTTGGCTTCCGGCGAACCGATGCAGGCGGTGCGGGAGACCGGCGGCAGGCAAGTGTTTTCGGTCGTGATGCCGGTGCAACTCGGGGCGGGACGGCGTGGCGCTTTTGAAATCACACAGCCCTTGTCTTTCGTGCAAGCCGACATCGCCCGCGCGCGGCGCGACGTAGCCTGGATTACGCTCTCGCTGTTCGCCGCGATTACGTTGGGCGTATTGGCGGTGATGAGTTACAACATCTGGCGGCCCATCCGCGAATTGCTCGTCGGCGCAGATGCGTTGGGACGCGGCGAACTCGACCATCGCGTCAACGTGCCTGACAAAGGCAGCGAATTCGCGCGGCTGGCAGAATCGTTCAATCACATGGCTGAACGGCTGTCGCGCCAACGCGAGACGGCTACGCGCGAAGCCGAAGAACGTCTCACGCTGGAACGTGAACTGCGCTTTCAGGAAGTAGAGCTGCGGCATCGTGATCGTCTCGCCACCGTCGGGCGTCTGGCCGCCGGCGTAGCGCACGAGATGGCTGCGCCGCTCAACGTGATTGATGCGCGCGCCGAACAAGTGCAAACGCGCACCGATGCGCCGCTCGCTACGCGCCAACGCAACCTCACGATCATCCGCGAACAAACCGAACGCATCACGCAAATCGTGAGGCAGTTGCTCAATCTCGCGCGGCCTTATGAACTGCGGCGTGAGTCGTTAGATTTATCGCAGGTGATTCACGACACGGTCGAATCGCTCGAAGCCGATGCACAGCGTAGCGGCGTTCAGTTCAACGTCATCTCAAATGGGCCGAACGGCAAAGTCAGCATTGATGCTGATCGCGGCTTTCTGCAACAGGTGTTGCTCAACATTTGCCGCAACGGTTTGCAGGCCATGCCCGCGGGCGGTGCGTTGCGCATCGAAACGCACGCCGAAGCCATCACGAAAGAAGGACGTGACTTCGTGGTGTTGCGCATCACCGATACCGGTGCAGGCATTGCCGAAGAACATCTGGCGCACATCTTCGATCCGTTTTATACGACCAAAGAAGTCGGCAGCGGTACGGGGTTGGGCCTTTCCGTCGCGCATCGCATCGTCGAAGAACACGGCGGCTGGATCGAAGCCGCCAACGCATCACCGCACGGCGCGACGTTCAACGTTTATCTGCCGCAAAGCATGTAGTACCGGCTGATGGTCTTTGAAGAATTAGTTTAACGAAAAAAAACAACAGCCACGGGGCACACGGGGATCACGGGGAAATACTGAACCTTATGATTTTCCCCGTGTCCCCAGGGTCTATTCATTCTCTTAAAACGAAGTTCACTGACTCGTGAGAGGAATTAGACAGGATTCACAGGATTTACGGGATGGCGACAGGGTTATCGGTTCCTGCTTTTTCAATCCATCCTGTCAATCCTGAAAATCCTGTGAATCCTGTCTAATTCCGTATTTGCGTTCCGAGAATGAATAGACCCTGCCCGTGTCCCCCGTGGCCGATACTGTTTGGTTAAATCAATTTTTCAAATGCCACCAGCCGGTACTACATGCGATATTCGAGGAAGAACAAATAAATGACGACCCATCCACGATTGCTCATCGCCGAAGACGACGACGCCATGCGCGACCTGTTGCAAGAGGCGTTGGAAGAAGCCGGTTATGAAACCGTCGTCT
>JABFSD010000159.1 GCA_013140935.1 Acidobacteriota bacterium | reverse complement strand
CAGGCAATGAATATTATCAGCGCCACGCAATTTGAGTTCGTTGAGTTGCATCTCAAACCGCAGCGCATCCGTACCGATTTTCCCGATGGAGCCTTCGGCTTTGAGATGTTTTTTCAGATGCTGTACTAGTTCAATCGCCAACCCGCAGTGGCTTGGAGTCCAACCGGTTTTGAGCCGCGCCAGCAATTCTCTGATGGCGTCATTGCGAATTTGCATAGTTCCTGCCCGCCCCACTCATTGGAATTTTTACGAGCGAACGTCTTTGGTATTCACTGGGGTACTTGCTTGAGCAAACTCCGCATGCACGAGCGATTCGAGTTGGCGGAGTTGCCGAAGCGATGGAGGTTCATATTTGGTTTCGATGCGCGTGAGCAAAGTTTCGCAGGATTCGAGGGGAGACTGCGAAACATCGGTCGCGCGATAACGCGCCAGCAGCAACGGCACGGGCGCGGCACCTTGCGCGTTGGCAAAGCCAAGCCGTAGATGCGCCATGGTTTCACGCATTGAGCAGCCAATGAGTTTGGCTACCCTCACCGCAGCTCCTACGGCGTCCGGGTTGAGTGCGTTTATTTCCTTGGCATTCAGCCAGACGAGCAGCGGTGTTAGCGACAATCCGGCGATTCGTGCCAACCCTTCCAGCAGTTCACCCAGCGCCAAGGGCACAAAAGACGATAGTCTTTTTTCATCCCGCAGTTGGGCGATGAGGAAGGCGGCTTGCGCGGCTTGCTTGCTACGTTGATGAAAGGTTTCAGGCGGCGGCTCAGGCGACAACGTAGCGAATTGCGTGAAAGCCTGCGCCGTTTTGAGAGAATCTTCCAACCAGATTGGAATTGCCTCAACGCCGGTTACATCGTTTTGGGAATTGTTTTGAATCATAAATTTCGGTTGTTATTCCTTTCTGGTAGCGCGCTGGATAAATCGGGTCAGGCGCGGGTCGTCGCGGAATTTACGTTCGAGCCTTTTAAGTATGCGATTGTGGCGGACGCGCGCATTGATTTCGGTGAGACCGATGATTTTTCCGATCTCAGCGAAGGTGATCTCGTTCCGCTCATACTTGAGGGCAATGATTTGTTGGTCTATCGCCGACAGTTCTTGGATGGCGGCGCGGATGACCAAAATCATTTGCGGGTCAGGCGGCGAACCTTCTTCCCGCTCTTCGATGGCAAGGGTTTCACTGAGGGGGTCTGATCCCTTTTCTCTACGAAACCAGTCAGCCAGTGCATTCCATACCAAGGTAAAGACCCAGGCTTCGAAAGTGCTTTTTTCCTTTGATTCATATTTATCCACCTTAAGCGCGATGTCCGTTACACAAGAGACGGCTAAATCGTCGGCGTAACCTGCACTGATCCCTTGTTTGCGGAAAAACGATCTGAAACGCGGGGCGAAGATGTCGGCAAATTGTTGAAAAGCCTCTTCTTCTCTTTGTTTCATTCGCTCTGCCAGGGTTTTCAGCAGTTCAAGTTGATCGTCGCGGCTCAAGACGTTTTCTCCTTTCGCCTGTTACAACGGTGGCGCGTTACATGGGTTCTGGTTTTGTCTGGAAAACACCCAGACGCATCTTTTTGTTCGTCACTGAACGACGCGTCCAAGGCAATGACCGACTGAGATCATGAATTAGTACATGGGGAAAAGCGATGGCTTGCAATGGCGTTGCAACGCTTCTAATGGAATTCGGGTTAGCAGGCTTGAAGTGCTGAACGGGAAATTACGAAGGAATCCATTCAGGCTTTCCAGAAACTCAAATGCAAACAATCTGAAGGGGAGCGGTTCACGCTCCCCTGCCTGTTTATTTGAACGTCAGCCTCACGACATTCGCCTGCTTCCCATCTACCGTCAAAGCTACCGTAACTTCACCTTTGCCTGCGAGTGCATTGGGCAACACGGCATTGATTTGATCGAGTCCTTCGAGTCCGGTCGTGCCTGCATACAACGCTGTCAGATTATTGCCACCGACATTGAGCAAGACGTTGTTGAGATTGCTGCGAAAGCGAACGCCTGTGCCATACAAGATCAATGCGACTTGATCGCCTGCGATGGTGAGATCAATCGGGATGGGCTGGCCGTTGAGCGAAACGTCTTCATAGACGATCTGTCCGTTGGCTTTCAGCCGTAAGACCTGTGCCGCCGCCGTGCCGAAGCCTTGCGCGTTGGCCGTAAAGACACCGGGCGCGACGGCGGCGATGTCTACGTTGCCGACGGATATGTGATTGGCGCTGCTGGTGATGATGACGGTCGCTTTGCCGAACGCCGTGCCTGCGGGCATCAGGTAATTCACTTGCCCTGCCGAAACAAAGAACAGCGGCGCGAGTCGTTCGACATTGGCGCTGTCAATTACGCGCACGGTCGTACCCGCCAGACTCGTCGGCAGCGGAATCGTATTCGCCGCTTGCACCGCCGTCGCCATCTGTACGCCGAAGCCCGCCACGATGGATTCGGGCGCGAGCGAAGCTCCCAAATAACTCGCGGCGGATACGCTCGCTAACGGACTGAAGACGCGGAACGGCTGTGCGTTCGAGCCTTGATTGGTGTTGAAATCAAAGACCGTCACATTCGCAATTGTCTCAACCACAAAATCAGTCGCAGGCAAATTCACCGTCAACGTCGTAGCGTTCACAAACGTCGTATCGCGCGCTTGTCCGTTCCATTGCACGCGGCAGTTCGCGGTGAAATTCGAGCCGGTCACAGTTGCGGTCAAGGCTGCCGCACCCGCAATCGCCGAGTTGGGATTGATGCTCGATAACGCCGGAGTCACAGCTTGATTGGGCGCGGCTTGGGTGACGGTGAGCGTCTGTCCGGCGATGGTCAGCGTGCCGGTGCGTTGCGCGCCACTGTTGGCCGCGACGGAATAAGTCACTGTACCGTTGCCGGTGCCGTTCGCGCCCGTATTGATCGTGAGCCACGCGGCGTTGCTGACTGCCGTCCACTGACAAGCCGCGTTTGTCGCGGTGACGGTTGCCATGCCGTTGCCTGCCGCCGAACTGAAACTCGCAGCGCCCGGTACGACGGTGAATTGGCAACCGTTGGCTTGCGTGACGGTATGCGTGATTCCGGCAATGGTGAGCGTACCCGTTCGTTGCGGGCCGTTGTTGGGCGCGACTTGAATGTCTACGGTG
>JABFSD010000863.1 GCA_013140935.1 Acidobacteriota bacterium | reverse complement strand
CGTTTCGTAGCGCCCAGCGCGCGTTCGGCGAGTTCGGGCAAGCGCGTCGCCAACGCAGCTTTCAGCGTGCTTTCACGCGAATGCGTTTCAGCCAGCAACGCCCAGCGTGGCTTGATGACGGGGCTTTCGGCGTCGCCGCGTACTTCGATGCCGGTCACGACGAGCGCGAATTGCGTGCGCGCCAGCAATGCGGTTTCTCCGCCCAACGCTCCGGCGTATTGCGCCCAGCCGCCCAGCGTACCCGCATAACTCAACAGGCTGCCCTTGCCATCGGCGATGCCATAAGCCGGAGCCAATTCCTTCCACGCTTTGGTCGCCGTGAATCGTTCCGCCGTTTTGGGCCAGTTGTTGATTTCGAGAAAGCCAAGCGCGGATTCGGGCACGTAACCCGCCATCTCGATGCGGCGCACACGCTGAAACCAAAGCCAGCCGATAACGCCGAGCAACAAGGCCAGCAGTGTGAAAAGGAAAATTCGTTTGCGAGAAAGCATTGTTAAAAAGTGAGTTGTCCGCCGTCTACTACGAGCGCGTGACCGGTGACGTAACTCGCATCATCAGAAGCGAGAAAGGCGACGACGGCAGCGACTTCGTCTACGGAACCGAAGCGACCAAGGGGGATTTTGTCTTTGAAATAGGATTGCGCCAGTGCGGGGTCAGCTTCGAGAACCTGACGCGAAAGCCGCGTGTTGATCATGCCCGGAGCCGCCGCGTTGACGCGAATACCATAAGGCGCGAGTTCAATCGCCATCGTCATCGTCAGCCCTACGACGCCGAACTTGGAGGCGTTGTAACCGGACATGCCGAACTCACCTACAAGGCCATTGGTCGAAGCCATGTTCACAATCACGCCGTTACGCTGTTTGACCATCGCGCGCGCTACGATTTGCGAACAGAGAAAGACGCCGGTCAGGTTGACGTCGAGCGTGCGTTGCCAGTTGGCGTCGGTAGCCTCGATAAACGGTTCATAAGGCGCGATGCCGGCAATGTTGGCGAGTACGTCAATGCGTTGGTGTTGTTCGATGAGCGCAGCGACGAGCGTTTCGACTTGCGCGCGGTCGGTGACGGTCAACGCGTGCGCCTGTGCCTTGCCGCCTGACGCAAGAATGTCCGTTGTGATTGGTTCGGCAGCCTCAGCGTTGTTGTCCGTCACGATGACAAGGCCGCCTTCACGCGCGAAACGCCGCGCCGTAGCGGCTCCGATTTCGCCGCCCGCGCCCGTGATGAGAATGATTTTGTCAGCGAAGCGCATCGTAAAAGTGTGCTATGAGTTTGAGCCGACGGGTTATTTGATAACGAGTGCGAGGGGGAAATTCAGTACTGCTAATATCAGCGCGACCAGTTCAGCCAGCGCGCCGCAAGGCTAGCACATTTGCGGTGAACGAAAAAAACAAGGTATGGGCGTAGCAAAACCTAAAGCAAAAACGCACTCTTCCCGGTTTTCAGAAGTCGTGAAACGCTCTCTCGTCGCCGTGGCAGGTGGGGCTTCGCGTTCGTCAGGCTGGATGAATTCGCTTTGCCCGTGCAGACTTTACCGAACCTGCGTTTTCGAGATGCGGCAACGAAGACGGCGATGTTATGGTGTTTGAAAATTGATTTAACCAGACAGTCTCAGCCACGGGGACACCGAGATCACGGGGAAAATCAACAGGTTATGGATTTCCCCGTGCCCCCGTGGCTAATTTGTTTTTGCCGTTAAACTAATTCTTTAAACACCATCATACCGCCCCGCGACTTCGCCACCGTAGACGTAGAAATCAATCGGCTCGATAATCAGATGCTCGTGCGCTATTACTGAAGAGGAATGGCAGCACTGGCAATAACCAATCTCGACAGGATGATCACTATGCAAAATCGAACTCCCATCTATGACGTATGCGTCGTCGGTTCAGGCGCAGCCGGAGGCGTCGTCGCCATGCAACTCGCTGAACGCGGCGCTTCGGTCGTCGTACTTGAAGCAGGTCGTTGGGTCGAACCGCAGAAAGAGTTTTACAGCCATACGATGCCGTATGAGTTGCCGAAGAACGGGCGGGGCTGGGATCCGCGCAAGCACTTGCAGGTTGACCGCGCGAAAGAACCGTTCACGAAAGAGGGCAATTACCAACGCTTCGATCACTTTTTATCAAAAGCCGTCGGCGGCAAGACGCTGCTGTGGGCGGGCTTGAGTTGGCGCAACAGCACGTATGACTTCGCTACGTGGCCGATTCGTTATGAAGACCTCGCGCCGCATTACGACCGGATGGAGCGAATGATGGGCGTGTCGGGCAGCGCCGATAAACATCCCAACGTACCGGACGGCATTTATCAAAAGCCGCTCAAGTGGAATTGCGCGGGTTACGAAATTCAAAAGGGCTGCAACAAGCTCGACCCGAAAATGTTTCGGATGATTACGGCGCGCAAGGCGCTGTTGACTGAACCGCTGCAAGACAAGAATCCGAAGAATCGCCCAGTGTGTCATTACTGCGGCAATTGTATGCGCGGTTGCGATACGGAGTCGAAATATACGTCGGCGAATACGGCGATGCCGCGCGCGTTGGCGACGGGCAAGTGCAAGCTGATTCTCTATGCCAACGCCGCCGAAGTCGTGATGAGCAAAGACGGCACACGCGCCGAAGGCGTCAGGTATTTCGACGCGCGTACGCGCAAGAGTTCTGAAGTCCGCGCCAAACATGTCGTACTCGCTACGGGCGCGATTGAATCGGCGCGGTTGTTATTCAACTCGAAGTCGAATCACTTCCCCAACGGCTTGGCGAATTCGAGCGGACAGTTAGGCAAGAATCTTTTCACGCATACGTCGTCGAGCGTGCAGGGTTATTTGAAACAGTTGGAAGGCCGCGAGACTTACAACGACGACGGAACCGAAAGCAGCCACGCTTATGTCGCGTCGTTTTATTACGACAAGCCGCACAAAGATTTTCCGAAGGGCTATCACATCATCATTGATTCGGGTTCGCGCGTATCGCGTTCCAATCCCGGCTTCGGCGCAAACATCGCGGGCTTCGGTTCGTCGTTCAAACAAGCGGTGCGTGCGCGTAGCACCGGCCTCGTCAGCCTGTATTCGCAAAACGGCATGATTCCTTCGCCCGAACGGTTTATGGAACTCGACCCGACGGTGAAAGAT
>JABFSD010000344.1 GCA_013140935.1 Acidobacteriota bacterium | reverse complement strand
TCCGCCGTTTTGTGGCGGCGCAAGCAAAGTGATTTTCGGTACGTTGCGATTCGTCACGTCGCCCATGCCCATCAACGCTGCGGCGGCGCGGCGAATGCTCTCAAGGCGTGCTTTCAATTCAGTGTCAGCATTCAGTTCCGCGATGGTTTCATAACCGGTTCGCTCAACCGAAGCCGCACTGACAACGACGACTGGCATGCCGTTGTCTATACAAGTGACGGCGACGCCATCTGCTACGTCGCGCACGTTGCCCGTCGGCAGCAACGTGCCGCAGACCGAACCCGCTACGTCACGAAAGCTGATGCGAATCGGCGCCGCTGTGCCGGGGACTCCGGCAATCTGCGCATCTCCGTCATAAGTGACTGCGCGGTTGGGCGTGCAAACTTCCAAATCAGTGATCGAACCCGTATTGAGCGTTCTCACGCGCACGGTCGTCACGCGGTCTTGCGCCGCAACTAAACCGCGCTCAATGGCGAAAGGCGCTACGCCTGCGAGCATGTTGCCGCAATTCTGTGACGTATCCACGCGCGGTTCTTCGACGACGACTTGTGCGAACAGGTAATCAACGTCTACGTTGGATTCAGTGGAGCGGCTGACGATGGCGACTTTGCTGCGCAAGGGATGTCCGCCGCCTACGCCATCAATTTGCGTAGCGTTGGGCGAACCCATTACGGAAAGCAGCAAGGCATCGCGCGCGGCAACATCAGACGGCAAATCTTCCGCCAAAAAGTAAGCGCCTTTTGAAGTACCGCCGCGCATTAACGCGCAACGAATTCCCGGTTGTCGCATGACAATTACTGGCTGGCTCCGGCTGAGACGGCGAGGATGGGTTCGGTCAATTTAGCGCGCCGGGCCTGCCACGCGCGCCAACGACGCCACGAGAGCGCCCAGCCCGTATAAACCAAAAAGCACGCCCCGAACGAAGCCACGCCCGCCAGCGTTTGCCCCAACCAGCCCAGTGCTTCGCCCGTATGCAAAAACCGTAACAGCGTTCGCCATTGCCGCCCGCGCGTGCCGTCAGCGAAGCGTTCGAGTTTGACGATTTGTCCGGCGCGGTCGAGCGTGAGCGTTTCGCGTTTCTGCGGTTCGCCGCCCATGCCGGCATCAATTGAAAAAGCGAACGGGGCTTGCGCGTCTTTCGGCAAACGTACATTGATCGTCTGCCAATCGCTGCGATGCTGGCGGGCGCGTTGCACCAAGTTATCGAGTCCTGTCAACGACACGGGAGCGGCAGCGGCAGGCGCGCTATTGGGCGGAGGTCCCGGCGGACGTGGCGGGCCAGCCGGTGGCGCTTCGCCTGCTGCGCGAAAGACTAGATTGCTGGCCCAGGGGTATGAGATGACTACGCCGGCCAGCACGACGATGAATAGCGGCACGCAACACCAAAACCCTATGACATTGTGCCAGTTGAAATCGCGCGCCTTGCCCGGCAAGCCGCGCCTGAACCACAAAATCTGTTTGAACTGCGGCAACGTGAGTGAACGCGGAAACCATAAATACAAACCACTGATGACGATAAAAAGAAACAGCAGGTTCGATACGCCGGTGATGGCTTTGCCTGCTGCGCGGCCTTCGCCTTCGCGTCCCAGCCAGCGATGCCAGTCGGTTATGAGGTGAAAGAAATTGCGCGTGCCTTGCGCGCCTTCGCCCAACAGCGCGCCAGTGTAAGGGTTGACGAACACCGTGCGTTCGCCGCGTCCGTTCGCGTTGGGCAAGCTCACCGAAGCGGGCGCCACCGCATCGGCACGCAGCGTCAAACTAGCGGGCGGCGTACCGGCTTCGCCAACCTTTGCCAGCAGGGCTTCGGGCGCGAGGAGCGCAGCGTTAGACGCGGGCGGTGCAATCGCATAAGCGCGCTTGTCGGCCTGAGCGGTCATCTGTTTTTCATAGGTCAGCAAGAGACCTGTGACCGACATCACGAATACGATCAAGCCCGCGACTACACCGGCGATCAAGTGACACCAGAATAAAATTTTGCGAAAGATTTTCATCACAATAGGTCTTTCAGAAATGGAATTTTCAGAACGTTATTCCGCCTTTGGTTGCGCCCAGACGATTACCGCTCAGTTGGTCAGACGCTCATTTGAAACTGATCGTCACCGCATTTGCCGTTTTGCCGTCCACGCGCGTTGCCAGGTCTGTGTTGCCGCGTCCGGCGAGCGTGCGGGGCAGGCGCAGGTTCAACTGGTCTACGCCAATGAGGCTGCCTTGCGCTCCGGCAAAAAGCACCTCAGCGGTCGCGTCACTAATGGTCGCGGTCGCTGCCGATGATGCATTGCGATGGCGGAAGCCTGTGCCGAAGACAATCAGAAAGAGTTGGTCAGTCGCCGGGCCGAAATCAATCGGCACGGCCTCAAAACGATTCGTCGTCGTATCGAACCGTGCGACCTCTTCGTAACTTTGCGCGCCATCGGCTTTGACACGCAACACCGTCGCCGCAGGCAATCCGCGTCCATTGCCCTCGACTGTGAATATGCCGGGCGCGACCGGCGCGATTTGCAACAAGCCAGATGCGACGACGTTGCCATTTTGTTTGATCGTGATGAAGCCCTCGCCAATCGCCGCGCCTGTCGGAACCTGATAATTGATTTGTCCCGGCGAAACGAAAAAGAGCGGCGCGAGGCGTTCGACACCCAATACGTCTTTGATCGTAACCGTAACGCCGCCGAGCGTTTCAGGCAGCGGCAACGCATTCGCCGCCAGCGTCGTCGTCGAAAGATTCGCGCCAAAGCCCGCCACGATGGATTCCGCCGCGACCGTGCCCACCGCATAACTCGCCGCCGAGACGCTGGCTACCGCCGGTGCGGCATTCGTCGCCGTGCCGAAGATCGTGAACTTGAATGCTGGTGAAACAGCCCAGCCTTGCGGCGCGCCGGCATCGTTGACGTACCAACGTCCGTAAAGCGTCTTGCCCATCAGGCTTGCGTGATCGGGAATCGCCAGACTCACCGAACCGTTTCCGTTGCCCGCGCCGATGCCGTTGAGCAGTAATGATGTGCGCGCGAACGAAGCCGAGGCGGGCGGGTTCGCCATCGCGCCCGGGTCGTTCTCATCAATCACGAGCGTTGCCGTCGCACCGCCCAGAGCATTTTGCACGGCGACGGTGAAACGCGGATTGCC
>JABFSD010000005.1 GCA_013140935.1 Acidobacteriota bacterium | reverse complement strand
TCAAGGCGTCGCCTGCGGGAGCCGCGCAACCTTGGCGAGGTTGCGCCACTGTCGCCACGGCTTCTTTTTTCATTCAATACAAAAATTGGGCAATACAAAAATTGGGGTGCACTCTTGGCGTTGCCCGGCGTTGAGGTAGGCATCACAGCCCGTGTGCAAGCTGGGAATGGGAGTTACCTCAAGGCGTCCTTTTTCTGTTTCCCCATTCCGGCAAGCCAAGGTTTCGGGCTCAGCGCAAGGCGTCCGTCGCCGAGACGGCACGCGGGAAGCGGTGCGTACCCAGGCTTGGCTGCCCAATTCCCGTTGAAGCTGAAACCGTTCTGCCGCCGAAGCGCACCATAAGCCGATTTCTCGATAGCCCGCGCTGCCTAGGGTTTAGCGATGGCGACCGAAACGCCGTTGCTGCTGCCGTCAGGGTCGTGATTCAACTCAGCCGCGTAACCATATCCCGACAGCGTCATATTATTCACCGCAAAGGTGACGCTCGCGGTCGCGCTCGACAAGCCACTCACCGACATCGTGCAAGTGCCTTGTTGCCGGGCGCTGGTCACACAACTCACCGTCTTTTTCATCGCGCCGTAACTAAACGTACCGGAAATCGCCGCCCCCCCTAACATACTGTCGCCCGTGGCATGGGCCGTGACGGTGACGGTCGCGTTCCAACTGCCGTTTTTTGCGAGACTATTCGCGTGATTGAGGTTGCCGAGATGCATGACGGAAGGCTGTGAGACGGTCGTCGCGGCGGCCACCGTGCCGCTGATCGTGAACTCACCCAGGCTGCCGTAATCGGAATAATAGCCTTGCGCGGGGTCGCCTGTGCCTGCGCCATCAAGGGCGAGGTAATAGGTTCCGGCGGTGAGCGTCGTCGAAAAACTCGCCGATAACCCGGCGGGATTGTTCACGAGAATGGCGGTGCCGTTGGCGTCGTATAAAGTAACTTGTACGTCCAGATTCGCATCGCGCGGATTGCCCGTGACGTTGAAGCTGACGGTTCCGGCTCCGGTTTGGAAGGAAAAATAATCAAGGTCGGTGGTGCGTTCGATGAGACCTTTGCCGCTGACGGACGTGCCGTTCACCGTCAACGGCGTAGCGCCGCTGAGCGCATTGCTGTGATCGTCGTTGCGATAAGTGAAACCGTTGTTGGTGGCGATGATAGCGAGGTCGTCTTGCAGGTTATTGGCGTTGGCATATTCGCCTTTGCTCCATTGCACGAGCGTTTGGTAATAGCCGATGCCCATAATCGGTGCCCACGACGGCGTGCCGGTGTCGGCATCGCCCTGATAATAAGCCGTGACGCCGTTGACGCCGTCGTGGCTCAAGCCCAGCGTATGGCCGACTTCGTGCGTGACGGCATCGGCAATATATTTCTCACCGTTCGGGCCGAGTTGCGTGGTGAAAGCAAAGGTCGGCGTATCGTTATTCCAGGTAAACGAGCCGATATAAGCTACGCCGCCCGCACTGGAATAAAAATAATTCGTCGGCGAAATGATGACGCGAATGCCCCACGCCGGGTCGCCATCACCCAGATTGCGCAAGGCTTCGACGCCGGGGTCTTGCGTGGTTACGTCAACGGCAAAGGGCGCATATTCTTCAGCGACGCGCTGCCAGATCAATTGAATGCGGTCGAGTTCGGCGTTGCTGAATGCGGGCTTGCCATCCATATCAAAGGGCGTCGAGACGATGTCAGCGCCGCCGTTGAAATTCGCATTCCACGCTGTGCCGCTGGTCGTGTGTCCGTCAAAATCGAGGTAAATCGTTTTGGTCGCGCCCGGCAAACTGTGTAAGAAAAACGTTTGTTCATAAGGCAGCGGAGCTGCCGCCGTGCTGCCGCCACCACTCGCGCGCGGCGCTTCCTGCGCAACAAAATCGTCCAAGTAAACCAGCCGGTCTGACGGATCGAGCCATAAGTTGGCATCGTCGCGCAGACTGCGCGCCAATTGTGCTGGCGTCATCTTGTGGCGCGCGGCGACTTCGGGCAGCCGTCCGCCCAGGCGGTTGAGCGCCGCTTGTCCGCGATGCCCCCAGCCTGCTTGTTCGGGACGATTGCCCTGAGCTGCAGAACGATGTGCGAGTTGAAGCGATGCGAGCAACGTGCAAACGACGAAAATAAATACACGACGGCCTTGGGCCAAAAACGGCTGGCGCATGGGAAAGCTCCTTTTTATTGCCTGATTTTTTTATTGCTGCCGTGAGTTAGCGGTGGGGGATTGCGTGCGGCAGACCAATATTTCCTGATGGGATACAGGTGGTGTTAGTGGTTGTGGCTATCTCAAAGTGTCGTTGAGGAATTTGTATTACGCGAGAAGCATAAAAAGCTGTGGGGCAGGTTGAGAACCTGCCCCACAGCTTTTTACTAGTGTGTGAGTGGTTGAACTTAGGGTTTCGTAATCGTCACCGAAGTACCGTTGCTGGCCGCCGTGCCGGTGTCAGGATCGTGGTTGGAACCCGGCGCGTAAACAGAGCCGCTCAACGTCACATTCGTTACCGAGAACGAAACACTGGCGGTCGTACTCGACAAGCCGGTGAGCGACATCGCACAAGTGCCTTTCGTGCCGGTCGTGCAAGTCGTCGTCGTGCCGTTGCTCCACGTGGCCGCTACGGTGGCTCCTGTGACCTTGACGTGTGAGACATTGTGAACCAGTACCGTAACGGTGGTGTTCCAACTGCTGCCCTTAACGGTCTTGGTGTAATCAATATCCCCGATGTGAACGGATGGTGCCGCGCCCGCCGGCGTGGTCGCGCTGGCCGTGTTAGAACTCGCCGAATCACCGCCGGAGTTGGTGGCACGCACGCGGTAGTAATACAACGTGCTGGCCGTCAAGCCGGTGTCGCTGAACGCGGTCACATTCGCGCCTACGGTCATCACCAAAGCCCAAGTGGAGTTATTCAACGAGCGCTCTACCTTGAAGCCGGTTTCGTTGTTTGACCCGTCTGCCCAGGTCAGATTGATTTGCGAAGCGGACGCCGCCGTGGCCGCCAACGTCGCCGGCGCGGCGGGCAAGGCTGCCATCGTCATCGCACTAGCGGCATTGGAATTGGCCGAATCGCCGCCGCTATTGGTGGCGCGCACGCGGTAGTAATACAGCGTGTTGGCCGTCAAGCCGGTGTCGCTGAAAGAAGT
>JABFSD010000373.1 GCA_013140935.1 Acidobacteriota bacterium | reverse complement strand
CTATTCCCGCGCAAGCTCCTTTAGCGAATGAAATGTTGCTGTTGACGCTTCAGGCTTTGCGTCCTTTTCAAATTGTTGTTTTCGATACGGTCAGTGCTGCTGCCATGACACAACTGCTTGCGCGCCATCAGAGTCGCAAACGCTATGCTGACCTGATGATTGCCGCCATGGCACTGGCTGGTCGCCATATCGTAGTCACGCGCAATCAAAAAGATTTCGCCGATTTGTTGCCGCGCGCACAACTGCAAAACTGGATTGACGATCAGCCGTAAAGCCCCTAACCATTGTCGAACCTCCGCTTTCGAGTGCGTCTTTTCAATCCATCGGGATTGACGATGCAATTTCTTTTCATAAACTCAGCCGCGCAATGGAAGCACAAGCCGTCAACGAATTCATGCAACTGTATGGGGCGCTTTATCACCGCTTGCATACGCGGTGGAGCAAGGATGAGCAGCGCCCTTCGCCCGAAGCGTTGGCGGTGATGATGCATCTCGAAGCCAGCGGCCCGCTGACGATCAACGAAGCCGCGCTGCATTTCAATCGTGCGCAATCGGCGATGAGTGAAATGATTGATCGCATGCAAGCGGCGGGCTGGCTTGGCCGCATCCGCGATCAACGCGACCGGAGACGGCGGCTGGTGTGGCTCACCGAGGCAGGCTTGCAAGTCTTGCAACGCAGCCGTCAAGTGCTCGATCCCGCGCGTCTCACCGCTGCCTGGCAACAATTATCCGCTGACGAAGCAACTCAACTGCGCGCTACGCTCGCCAAGCTCGTAGCCGCTATTCCCACACAGGAGGTGACCAATGAAACAATGTGAAAGCTGCGGTATGGCTATCGAAGACGGAACCTATTGCCAGTATTGCGTAGACGCGCACGGGCAGTTGCAAAGTTTCGATGAACGCTTTGAACGAATGTTGCAATGGGCGATGGCGCGCGAACCGCAAGCCCCACGCGCCGAGGCTGAAGCGCATACGCGGGCTTATATGCGCACGATGCCTGCCTGGGCCAATCATCCCCAATTGCAGGAGAAGTTGCAGGAGGCCGCATGAAAGACCAACTGCTTGAGACCTGGCGCATTCATCACCGCATCAATCTTTATCTGCTCGAAGCCGTAGCCGAAACCAGCCTCGCCGATCTTTCCGCCAGCAAGGGTCGCAACGTCGGGGAACAGTTCGCGCATTTACACAACGTCAGGCTGATGTGGCTGCAATCGGCTGCGCCTGACTTGCTGGCCGATTTGCAAAAACTCGAAAAGGGCAAGCCGCTCGATAAGGCTTTGCTCAAGGCGGCGCTAACCGCTTCGGGCGCGGCGATAGAGACGTTGTTGAGCCGCGCGCTAGAACCCGGCGGTAAGATCAAGGGCTTCAAGCCGCATCCGATTGCGTGGCTGGGCTATCTCATTTCGCACGAATCGCATCACCGTGGGCAGATCGTCATCACTTTGAAACAGTCCGGCCATCCCGTAAACAAGAAGACCAGCTTCGGTTTGTGGGAATGGGGAACCCGGTAGTGTGTAGCGTCTCGTGTCAGTAGCTAACGCGCGGGCCACTGACACGGCGAAATTGTTGTTACCGAAACCGCACCAGCCGCGTACTTCAACCATGACACCCATGCTCTGGTTTTCTCACAGGGCATTCACACCTACACGATTCAGAAAAGGCAAAGAGGATTTCTTATGATGCAAAACAAATTGCGTTACCTGCGGATGTTCGTATTGTTGGCGGCGGCGTTCTATGCGCTTTCTTACGTCACTTCTCAGGCCCAGCAGGGCGGACAAACTACGCCGCCAACGACTCCGCAAACCATGCCGAATATACCGACGCCGACGCCGACGCCGACGCCGATCAATCTGTCGAACGATCCGCTGTTGCGGGGCTTTCGCTTTCGTTCGATTGGCCCGGCCAGCATGGGCGGACGCATTGACGACCTCGCCGTGGTCGAGAGCAATCCGTATGTGATGTATCTAGGCTTCGCCACCGGCGGTTTGTGGAAGACCGTCAATAACGGTACGACGTGGGAACCGATTTTCGATATTTATCCAACGGCTTCCATCGGCGACGTAGCGATCTGCCAAACTGATCCGAACATCGTATGGGTGGGTACGGGCGAACCGAACAACCGGCAAAGCTCTACGTTTGGCGATGGCGTTTATAAGTCTACGGACGCGGGCAAGACGTTCACGTATGTCGGCTTGCGTGAGACGCAAAGCATCGCGCGCGTAGTGATTGATCCGAAAGACCCGAACACGGTTTATGTCGCGGCGATGGGGCATCTGTTCGGCGCGAATAAAGAACGCGGCATTTATAAAACCACGGACGGCGGCAAGACGTGGGCGAACGTAAAATTCATTGATGAGCATACGGGTTTCACCGATTTGGTCATTGATCCGATGGATACGAAAACGCTTTACGCCGCGTCTTATCAACGGCGTCGTGCGTCGTGGGGATATAACGGAGGCGGCGCGGGTACGGGTTTGTGGAAGACGACTGACGCGGGCAAGTCGTGGACGAAGATCGAAAGCAACGGGGGCAACGGCTTGCCCGAAGGCATGTTCGGACGCATCGGCATTGATCTCGCGCGGTCGAACCCGAATGTGCTTTATGCGCAAATCGAAGTCGGCGCGGCGATGGGTTCGGGCGTGACCGAAGAAACGCCGAGTGGACAAGGCGCGCAAGGCGGACAAGGCGGACAAGGCGGCGGTGGCGGCAATATGCAGGTGATGATGGAACAACTTGGAATGGCTCCGCCGCGTCCACCTGATGCGAAACGTTCAGGCTTGTGGCGCTCGGACGACAAGGGCAAGACGTGGCGCATCGTGAGCAACGAAAACAATCGCCCGATGTATTACAGCCAGGTGCGCGTTGACCCGTCGAATGCCGAAATCGTTTATACCGGCGGCTTGAATTTTTCGCGTTCGACCGACGGCGGCAAGACTTTCAAAAACCTCGCGGGCGTAGCCCACAGCGACCATCACGCGATCTGGATTGACCCCAAAAACGGCCAGCACGTCATCGTCGGCAACGACGGCGGATTGGACGTGAGTTACGATCAGGGCGAGACCTTCGATTTCATCAACACGATTGCGGCGGCGCAGTTCTATGCCGTGTCAGCCGATATGCGT
>JABFSD010000324.1 GCA_013140935.1 Acidobacteriota bacterium | reverse complement strand
GTATACGCTGATGCCGCCGAACAAAACTTTTTCCTGGCTGACGTTCGGCTCGTCGGTGAGCGTGGGCGTATACAACGGCACGAGCGTAACGTCGTGGCCTTGCCGCATGAGTTCGGTCGCCAGCGCGTTGTCGCGCAAACAACTGCCGCAATACATGCCTGCCGCGCCAGCGGTGAAATAGAGAATACGCATAGACGAAATCAGAATTGGACAGGATTCACAGGATTTTCAGGATGGACAGGATTGATTTTCAGGTATGGAATGAGAACCGCTGAACCATCCTGAAAATCCTGTGAATCCTGTCCAATTCATCGTTGTTTCAAGGTCGTGGTTAGCGAGTCGGGAACTGGCGAATCGCGTGGGTGACGCGGCCTTGAATAGGTTGCTCTTTCGCGGGAAAGGGAATCGCGTCGGGATACTTCGGATTGGCCGAACGCAACACACGTTTTTTGCCCTCGCGTGCGAGTTGCTTGACGAACATTTGGCCTTCGATGTTGGCGATGACGATTTCGCCGAGATGAGCTTCTTCGGCGCGTTCGACGATCAGCAGATCGCCGTCGAAGATGCCCGCGCCTTCCATCGAATCACCGGCGACACGTACGAGATAGGTTTGCGCGACCTTTTTGAAATTGACGAGCGAAGGCAATAACTCGAACTCTTCGCTGTCGGTGGCGAGCAACATTTCACCGGCACCGGCTGACACGCGCGCGCGAAAGAGCGGCAACTTGAGCGTCTCAGCTTGTGCTCCGTTAATGAATTCTTCTGCCGGACGGCCCAGCCATTTCACGAGGCGCATGAAATTGGGGATGGTGACGGAATCCACGTCGGCTTCGACGATGTGATGCAAGGTCGGATATTTGACGCCGCACGCGGTTTCAAGCTTGCGGTAACTCAGCTTGAGTTCCTGCATGCGGGCGAAGATGGCGCGTCCGAGCTTTTCGATGTTGATGTCGTGGGGTTGCGGTTTTTTGTTCATAAGAGTGCGATTACGGCCAACCAGTAGCTTGCCCAAAAAACTTCAGCCAAAGCGGAGCATAAATCCATGCGGAGAATTGTCAATTGGGGGCAAAGAGTTTTTTGCCGCCACGTGTCGCCTCTGCTGCCACGTGTTTCAGATGGCGCAAACCCGCAGCACGACTAGCGTTTGATCGTCTTGCGGAGCCACGCTGCCGAGAAAGTCTTTCACGTCTTTTAACACTGCATCGTGCGCCACTGTTGCGTTCGCACTGTCGTTCGTTGCAGCCACTTCCATCAGCCGCTCTTCGCCGTATTCTTCCTGCTTGTTATTCATCGCTTCGGTAATGCCATCGGAATAGAAGAACAATAAATCATCGGCGTGCAGCGAGAGCGAAGCTACGTTGAGCGCGGGGTTGAAGATTTTTTCGGAAGCCAGTCCCAAACCCATGCCGCGCGGTTTGAGCAATTCGGTGTGATTGCGGGCGCGGCTGCGATAGACGGTGGGGTTGTGTCCGGCGCGGGCGTAAGTCAGCACGCGCGTGGCCGGATCGTATACGCCGAGAAACAGCGTGACGAAAACTTTTTTGCGACATGCTTCATAAAGGTGGCGATTGGCTTCGCGCAAAATCGCACCGGGATCGCTTTCATATTCGGTGATCGCGGCCAGTACGCCTTTGGTCAGCGTCATGTATAAAGCGGCAGGTACGCCTTTGCCGGATACGTCGGCGACGACGATGCCGAAGCGCCCGTCGGGCAGGGTGAGAAAGTCGAATAGATCGCCGCCAACGTCTTTTGAGGGTTGGCAACTCGCGGCGATTTCGAGACCGGGAATGTGGGGCGGCGCGGCGGGCAACATCTGTTGTTGCGCGCGTTGGGCGACGGCGATTTCGGCTTTGAGGCGTTCACGTTCGACCGACGTCGTGACCGCATGCAACGGCTCGAAAAGTTTTTCGTCCAGCGGTGCGCCGCGCTGAACGCCGAGGAATGCGACGAGCGCGGCGACGGCGAGTGCGATGAAAACTGCCAGGCCATTCCAGCGTAACAAGGAGACGGGTTGGGCGAACAACGCAGCGGCGTGCAGCAATGCGTAGCCGGCGCTCGCAGCGACGATGACCGCCAACAAGTCGTGTTGCCGATAGAGCCAATAGAGCAAGCCCATCGTGAGCAAGCCGACGGCGAGTTGGGCGTTGACGGCGTAAGGAAAATGATCGTTGTCGAGCATCATCCAACCGCCGAGCGTGAGAATGAGCAGCGGCGTCACGGGCCAGCGCGTGACGAAATTTTCAACGAGCGGCACGCCCAGTGCGAAAAGCAGAAAGACGACGAGCGGCGTGATTTCGCTAAAGGCCATCAGCGCGGGCAGCCGCGCGCCGAAAATTTCGTAATCATCCGGCAGCCCCAACGTGGCGTTACGAAACAACGTAGCTTTGAGCAAATAAGGCGGCAGCGCGAAAAGGCTGGCGCAACACAATCCGATCAAGACTTGTCGCGCGACATAACTGTGCGTGAATCGTCCCGCGAGCAATAACTCAAAGGCGATGGTGCGGCGTCCGGCGCGCCGGGCGGCGAGCGCGTGGCCGGCGATCCAGATCAGATAGATGACCAACGCCGCGAAAGCCATCAGCAGCGTGAACACCAGCAACCTTATCACTAGCATCAGCCAGCGATTCGACGTATTCGCGTTGATGTTTAGATTCAGCACTTCCTGATAGCCGCTCAACAGATTGATCGAGAGAAAGACCAACAGCGAACCGAACAGCAGGCGCAAGGCTGGGCGTTGGCGAATTTCATTGCGCCCCAGACTGTCGAAAAAGATGAATACCATCGCGGCGCACAGCAGGAACAGAATGATGGCTACGCCCGCGTTGACGATGGTCGTAGCCTCGTTCTGGTCGGCGCGCGCGAATTCGGCTTGAAAGCTCTGATTGAAACGCGGCGTGAGTTCAATGCGATGCACGCGGTCTTGCGCGATTTCGACTTCGGCTTCGAGCGTGAGGCGCGGGTCGGCAGGGAAGTCTTTTTTCCAGGTGAAATCGAATCCGGGTCGGGTGCTAGTGACGACGGGCGCGTCGGTGAAGGCTGCCGCGTTAAAATAGCGCCGTTGCGTTTGATCGGCCAGTGTTGCGTTCTCAGGCGTAGCTTGTTCCGCTTTGGGCGGACGCGCCGG
>JABFSD010001069.1 GCA_013140935.1 Acidobacteriota bacterium | reverse complement strand
TCGCATCACTGGCGTTGAAATCATTCGCATCACTGGCGTTGAAATCATTCGCATCACTGGCGTTGAAATCATTCGCATCACTGGCGTTGAAATCATTCGCACCATTCGTATCACTGGCGTTGAAATCATTCGCATCACTGGCGCGAAACCGATTCGTACCACACCAACCAACGAAGAAAGGAGTCAACACGATGGCAAACACTTACTCGCAGATTTACCTTCAGGTCGTCTTTGCCGTGCAAGGCAGGCAATGCCTGATTCAGCCCGCCTTCAAAGAAGAGCTTTACAAATACATGACTGGCATCGTCACTAACCAGGAGCAAAAGATGCTACAGATCAATGGCGCAGCCGATCACGTACATTTGCTCATCGGCCTGAAACCCAGCATGGCTTTATCTGACTTGGTGCGCGACATCAAGGCTGGTTCCTCGAAATTCATCAACGAACAAGGTTGGATACGCGGCAAGTTCCATTGGCAGGAAGGCTTCGGAGCCTTTTCATATGGTCACTCGCAATTGGATACGATCATTCGCTACATCCAGAATCAGGAAATCCATCATCAACAGAAATCGTTCAAGCATGAATATCTGGGCTTGTTGCGCAACTTCGACATCGCCTTTGAAGACAAATACGTTTTCGATTTTATCGATGACGACGCGCCGCCGACTTCTTCGCAAGACGTTCCTCCGGCTCCGTAGGAGCCAAATGTTTATAGAATCGAAGCACGTAGTTTCCGTAGCTCTGTAGGAGCGGCATCTGCGGCACATTTCGCTCCTAACGGAGCTTGGGGAATCGGATTTCGCCGTTGCTATAAACATGTCGCTCCTAACGGAGCTTGGGGAATCGGATTTCGCCGTTGCTATAAACATGCCGCTCCTAACGGAGCTTGGGGAATCATCTTGCGCCGTTGCTTTAAGCAAGGGCATCGCATTCGTTTGGCGTTGACCGTACAGAAAAATTATTGATGAGTGTTGAATCCACCAATACGCCGCCGCTCGCGGGCTTGACCGTACTCGACCTAACGACTGCGCTGGCGGGGCCGTTCGCTACGTTATTGCTGGCGGGCTTGGGCGCGCGCGTAATCAAGATCGAGAATCCGAGCAACCCCGATTCGTGCCGCACCAACGCGCCTTATCTCGGCGCCAGCGGTGCGAAACTCACCCGCGAACAACCTGACGACATTTCGATCTCAGCCATCAATCGTTTGCGCAACAAGCAAGGCATCACGCTCAACCTGAAACATCCGCAGGCAAAAGCGGTCTTCGCCGACCTCGTCAAGCAAGCCGATGTCATCGTAGAAAATTTCAGCGGCGGCGTGATGGAACGTCTGGGCATCGGCTATGAGTTCGCGCGGCAGATCAATCCGCGCCTCGTCTTTTGTTCGATCAACGGATTCGGCAGCAATCCACAGGGCAAAGAGCCGAGTTCGGGCAAGGCTATGGACACGATCATTCAAGCCTTGAGCGGCGTGATGGAAACGTCAGGCTCGCCCGGCGATGCGCCGATGCGCGTCGGCGTTCCTTTCGCCGATTTAGTCACGCCGCTGTTCGGCGTCATCGGTGTATTGGCTGCGTTGCAACAACGCCAGCACACCGGCGTCGGCCAACACGTAGACGTTTCGATGCTCGGCGTGATGACTTCGCTGATTGCTTGCGAACCGTTCGACTTGCTCGAACGATTGGGCATTCCGACCAAGACCGGCTTGACCGTACCGCGCCTTGCGCCGTTCGGTTTGTATCAGGCGAGTGACGGATACATCGCGTTGTGCGCGCCGACCGAAGCCTTTGCGCGCAACCTGTTCGCCGCGATGGGACGGCCTGAGTTGAGCGAGGACGAACGCTTTCGCACACGCGACAGTCGCGTCAAAAACGTCGCCGAAGTAGATGCGCTGGTGGGTGATTGGATGCGTGAGCGCACTTGCGCCGAAGTGCTGGAACGATTGGATGCGACGGGTACGCCTGCCGCCAAGGTGCGCAATCCGCGCGAAGCCGTCAGCGACCCGCTGGTCGTCGAACGCGGCGACACCGTGCCGCTCGCACATCCGCAACACGGCGTCGTCGAAGACGTTTACGGCATCGGCATGCCGATTCATTTTTCCGCTGCGTCATCCGGTTTCGATCAACCGCCGCCGAACATCGGCGAACACAATGAAATGATTTATGGCAAGTGGCTGGGCTATTCGCCTGAACGACTTGAGGAGCTTCGCGCGCAAGGCGTGATATGAGCTAACTGTTGAAGCCTCTCTCGTCATAAATGGATTGAACTGCAATTTGCCGTAGACCGCAGATGACGCGGATGCGGCGGATTCGCGCGGATCATCCGAATGGAAAATCCGCGCTGATCCGCCGCATCCGCGTCATCTGCGGTCTACGGCGAATCGCCTGCGAAGCAACACAGGATATGAACCAATTTCTTTTTCGCGCCCTTTTACTCACTGCACTCACGGCCTTCGCTGGCTGTCGCGGCAATACCAATAACGACGCAAATCAACCTTACAAAATCGGTTTCGTAATGGCGCTCTCTGGTGCGGGCAGCGTATTCGCCGATGCTGCGCGGCAAGGGATGGAACTCGCCATCGAACAGGTCAACGCGACCAACAGCGCCGGACGCCGCGTCGAGATTACGATTGTTGACGATGCGACCGACCCGCGCACGGCTTCTGAAGTTTGCAATCGGCTGGTCACGCAAGAGCGCGTCAACGCGATCATCGGTTATGAAAACACGCCGTCGCGCGTAGCCTGTAACCAAGCGGCGCAACGCGCGGGCATCCCTTATGTAGCCTCCTCAATGTCGGGCGGTGATTTGTGCATTCCGAATCTGTTTCAGGTCGGGATGGTTCCCAGCCAGCAAGTGACGGCGATGGCTGATTACCTGCTCAAGAGCGGCGCGAAAAAATTCTATTACGTCGGCAGCGATTACTCTTCGCCGAAGGCTTCGTTTGAAATTGCGAAAAGCTACCTCAAGTCTAAAGGCGCAGAGATCGTCGGCGTATCCTTCGAGCCAGTCGGCGCGACTGATTTCGCAGCAGACATCGCCAAGATTGCCGCAGCCAATCCTGATGTCGTGATCGAATCAATCGCGGCGGCGGATGAGATTCCGTTTTTCAAACAGTTCCGCACCGATG
>JABFSD010000793.1 GCA_013140935.1 Acidobacteriota bacterium | reverse complement strand
CCTTCGTGGTTTGAGATTCGTTTGCGCAAAGAGGGCGAGTTGATGGCGAGCTTTGTCGGACAGTTCGGCAGTATGCGTTATGCCACGCGGGCAGAATACCAAGACGGACAATTGACGGTGGCGATTCCCAAGCAATACGAAGTCGGCCCGGCAGAGTTGGTCTTCGTCGGCAAACTCGAAGGCGACAGTTTGCGCGGTACCACAACAGACGAAAACGGCAAAACGCTTCAATGGTCAGCCGTGCGCGCGCCTGCTTTGCTTACGACGCAAGCTCCCGCTTGGGGCAAGGCCATTCAATTACTTAACGGCAAAGATATGACGGGCTGGAAAACGCGCGGCGGACGTTACGGCGATTGCTGGAGCGTGGCCGAGGGCGTGCTATCAAACAAAACGCCGTGCGCCGATCTCATCAGCGAGCAGCGTTTTGGCGATTTCAAATTGCACGTAGAGTTTCAGGTGCCCGCCAAAGGTAACAGCGGCGTTTATCTGCGCGGACGTTACGAAGTGCAGATCAGCGACATTGCGGGACAGGTCGTAGATAGCTTGCGGATGGGTTCGGTTTACGGCTGGCTCAAACCGCAGGTGAATGCGGCGAAAGGACCGAATGAATGGCAGGCGATGGACATCACGCTCGTGGGCCGCAAAGTCACCGTCGCGCTCAATGGCCAAACCATCATTGATAACGAAACCATTCCCGGCATCACGGGCGGTGCGCTCGACAGCGACGAAGCCGTGCCCGGGCCGATTATGTTGCAAGGCGATCACACCAGAGTGATCTATCGGAAGGTTGAGCTTACGCCCGCCAAATAGGCCGGAGGTTTTACGTTCTATTTACAACCGTACGTCTTCGCTAGACACCGTCGCGCGACTCATCCAAAATGCGCGCGCTGAAAAATTTTCAGATGGAAATGAAACCTCGTTGCATTCGTCGGCACTCACGGCGCGTATCAGACGGCAGTGAGTTTTTTAAGTCGAATGTTTCTACATCCACGCTTTCTGATGGCACGCTCCCTTATGAGATGAGGTAATAGTGATGAAGTCCCTGGCATTACGCGTTTTTGCATGCTTCGCCCTCGCAGTTTTAGCGCACAACATCAAACCCTTTACTGGTGCGAACCTGATTACCTTTGTGGGGGCGAGTGTGCGTTCGATGAGGGAATGGCTGCCTGAATCGGCGCTGAATAAAGTCTCCGTTGTGGCCGCAGTCGTTAATCGGGCTTGGCAAAAAGATACTGGCGTTGCACCGCAACCGTTGAATTTGCTGGCGAACTTGCCTGCCGCTCGCAACATCGCCGGTAAGCTCCCCAGCCAGTCGCGCACACTCCGCCGCCTGAAAGTTCAAGTCGCGCATGCGCCGGAGTCGCAAGTCGCGCTGGAAACGGAAAGTGAAGACGTCTCGTCGGCAGAAGAATCTGCCGTCAGTTGGCAACCCGAAACGACAGAAGAAACGCCCGCCCCCGAAACCGCACCAGTGTTGCCGTCAATAAGCACCGGCAAATCAACCGTGGAATCATCCTTGTGGTCGCCGCTGCCCAAACGGGAAGCGTGCGAGATGCCGGTTACCACCGAAACTGAAAACCCGCCCCCGCCAGTGACTGAGATCACACCGGAAATTAAACCAACACGTCCGATGCGCACCACCAACTCGCTGGAACCTGAAATTCAACCGGTGGTCTTGGTGCATCCGTCAAAGCCGCCCACCGTTTTGCTGCTTTATCTCGGCCCTGCGCGCAAGATTGCATCGAAGTGCTAGTGCGTGCATCGTCTGATCAGGCTCAGGTGCCGATGCGAAGGAATGCTGAGGAATTTAAGAGTTGATTCTTAAAAGGTAACTGACTATATTGCGCGCGCCTTTCCTGTGAGGGTTTGCCATCACAAGCGCAAACAACCATTCCCGAATGAAACAATTCATCCTGACAGGCAATGGGCAAAACAGACACGGTGTCAGGTCGTTGATAGGTGAAAGAGTTCGGTTTTGCCTGTGGTCTTACCGCCTGTAATCAGATCGTTCAAGTTAAGTCAGGCGCTGCTGGCAAAAGCAGTTTTGTTCTTACGCTTCCCCTTCCGTTGCTATCTGTTGCTAACTGCCGAGTGACCCGCGCGGTCATCGCATTCCCTACCGTAGAAACTCTTCCTCCTGAACTTGCCGCGCGCGCAATCGTGTGGAAAGTGCTGGTGGCCTGCTTCATACGCGGTGTTCTACCGCTCAACTTTCGTATTCCCTTTAGAGAACAGTCATGCCACTGAATCGTGCAATACTGGAAGGCCGCTATAAAGAGTTGGCTAGCCAGTTCGTCCAATTGGGCGCGATGTTGCGTGAGGCAGCCGAGGCGATGGAAAACACGGGACGACCTTTGTCACTCACCCTTACCGATGAGTTACAAACGACCCGGCGCGATTTCGAAGAATTTTGCGGTGTCATCGTCAAAGCCGCTCACGAATTGCAACTGCCTTCCGTCCCCGCGCTCGAAGAGATCGGCGATTTGCTCACGCTGGAGCCTGCCGTACTCGCGGTTTCCCATGCTTATGAGGAAGCCGAACGCCGCGCCGAAGAAGAACGCCAACGTAAACTCGAAGAAGAGCGCCGCGCCGAAGAAGCGCGTCAGGCCGCCATGCGCCGCGCCACCGAAGTGCGCCAGCCGGTCATACGCATGCTCGACCGCGTACTCACTTTGGCGCACAAGACGCGCTCCGATTTCGCGCCGATCAACGAATGCCACGCGCGCGCTACGCAATTGCACCAGACGATCATCGGTTTCAGTGGCCCCCTGGCGAATAACGAAGAACAACTCCTCAGCGAAGCGCAAACGCCGTTCAAAGCGCTACTGCATCTGGCGGATGATTGGAATAACCTGGACGGTGACGACTGGGACAACCTGCGCGAAGAAGTCGCAGGTTATTTCGGCAAGGAACTCGCTGCGCAAGCCGCGCGCGGCCAACTGCTGTTTAACGGCAATGCGCAAGCGGGCTTGCAGACTGGCTTGCAAGCCAGCGCCCAACCTAATACGGCTAAGCCTAATGCGACCACGCCTAATGCGACCATGCCTAATGCGACCATGGTGGATGCGCGCCCTTTTGAATCACCGCTTGTTGCTGTCGGTCAGCAAGCGGAAGCTCCTGTTAAATC
>JABFSD010000425.1 GCA_013140935.1 Acidobacteriota bacterium | reverse complement strand
AACGAGTGGGGCGCGCGCAATCCGTTGGCTTTCCAATCAGTGCTGGTCAACGGCGTAGCTTCAAGCGTAGGCATCAAGCCCGAAGACAAACGCCATCAATTCGGCGCGACGCTTGGCGGCCCGGTCAAAAAAGATAAGCTGTTTTTCTTTTTCAGTTACGATCAACAACGGCGCAACTTCCCCGGCCTGGGCGTGTTTACGGCACCAGCCTATTTGACTACGGTAAATCGCGCGACGCTGACGGCTGCGCCGCGCAATCTGACGACGCAACAGATTGACGATACGCTGACCTTTATCAATTCACTGACCGGCACCGTGCCGCGTCGCGGCGACCAACTCTCGTTCCTGCCGAAAATTGATTGGCAGATAGACAACAAGAACACTTTCACGCTGACTTATAACCGTCAGCGTTGGGATTCACCCGCAGGCATTCAGACGCAACCGGTCAACCAACTCGGACGCGCCAGCTTCGGCGACGATTTCGTAGACATTGACTGGGTGACGGCGCGCCTCACCACCACGGTGAATGCGCGCATCGTCAACGAGTTTCGCATGCAAATCGCGCGCGACCTCGAATATCAAAACAGCCAAAAGCCGCTGGCCGGCGAACCGACCACGGCGCTCAATGGCAGCGCACCGAACGTCAGCCTGACCAACGGCCTGGCTTTCGGCAAACCGACGTTTCTCGAACGTCCGAAATACCCCGATGAAAAGCGCAAGCAATTTACCGACACCATGACGGTCTCGCTGAGTGGCGGAAATACGCTGAAATTCGGCGTGGACTTTAATCGCGTCAACGAAGAGTTGAGTAACTTGCGCAACGAGAGCGGCGCTTACGGTTACAACAACATCAATGATTTCATTATTGATTACGTGAACTGGAAGACGCCGCTGGCGGCGACCGTAACCTGCGTCAACAGCACGCGTACGCGCGGCAAGTGTTATACCAGCAACTACAATCAAGGCTTCGGCGTGTTGGGCGCGAAATTCAACACGACCGATTACAACTTCTTCGGGCAATATGACTGGAAGTTCCTGCCGCGCGTGACTTTCAATTTGGGCTTGCGTTATGAATATCAACAACTGCCCAAGGCGCAAATTCCCAATGCCAGCACTGACCTCATTCCCAACGACGGACGCACCTTGAACAGTGCGACTTCGTTTATGCCGAACGACACCAACAACTTCGGCCCGCGCACCGGTTTCGCCATTGACGTTTTTGGCAATGCCAAGACCTCGGTGCGGGGCGGTTACGGTTTGTATTACGGACGCATTATCAATTCGACCGCTTACAACGCGTTGATCAATACCGGCAATGCGGCGGGGCAGACCCAAATCAATCTGGCTCCGGCAGCAACGACCGCGCCGGTCTTCCCGAACGTATTGACTTCGGCACCAGCGGGAACTGGAGCAATTCAGTTTTTCGATCAGGATTTCGGCAATCCGATGATTCATCAGTTCGACCTCATCTTCGAACATCAAATCGCGCGGAACCTGACGGTTTCGGCTTCTTATCTCGGCAGCGTCGGACGCAAACTGCCGACGTTTTATGACCGCAATCTCACGGCTCCCACTACCTCACAGGTATTGCCCGTCGTGGGTGGACCTTTAGGCGGCCAAAATTTGACGGTCCCGCTCTTCCCGGTGGCGCGTCCGCTGACGACCTATGCGCAACTCACCGAAATCGCCAGCGCGGTGAAATCTGAATACAACGCATTTGTCGCGCAAGTGAACCATCGGATGGCGCACGGCATTTTGTTCAATGCCAATTACACGCTGTCGAAAGCGATTGATACGTTGCAAACCTCTACGACCTTCACGGCCAATAACACGCCTTACAACGTGTTTGACCCGGAAGCGGATCGTGGCCGGTCCAACTTTGATCGTCGCCACAAGTTCGTGGTGAGTGCCGTGCTGGCTCCGCGCGTCAAGGCGAGTAACAAGGCGGTGACGGCGTTGGCTGACGGCTGGTCAATTGCACCGGTGCTGCAAATGTTCAACGGTTTGGCTTATGACGGCGTCGCGAATGGCAGCAACGGCGGTGCCGGTGGCTTGAATCGTTCGGGCGGCAACTTTGGGTTGCGCGGCTTGCTTGAACGCAATTCGTTCACTGGCCCCGCAGTGAAAGTGTTCAACGTGCGGCTGTCGCGTCGTTTTTATCTCAAAGAGAAAATGAATCTGGAATTTCTCGGCGAGATTTTCAACGTACCGAACCGTGTGCAGGTTACCGGCATCAACAACACGATGTATCTCCTGAACACGGCTATCACGGCGGCGCACCCGGTGCCGACGCTGGATTACAACGCGGCCTTCGGTGGCATCACGTCAGCCGACAGCACACTGTTCCGTGAGCGCCAAATTCAACTCGGATTGCGCTTCAACTTCTAAACCTATCGCATGGCGATAATGCAAAAGCCGCGCCGCTTTCTTGATCGAGAAAGCGGCGCGGCTTTTTGCTTACTGGCACAACGGTTCGTTATTCAACCGGCACGATGGGCACGTCCCAATGCGCTTTCAATATCTCAAAGCGGCGTTGTTCCTCTTTCCTAAACGTAGCCTGATCGGGATAAAGCTGTTTCGCCAGCGCGGCTTCATCAAACGGCGCGAAGGCAGTCGCTGCGCTCTTGAACGTCAGCGTCACGCGAAAGTCCCAACGTCCGTCTTCGGTCGCGTGGTAGCGGGGCTTTTCGATTTTGACGCTGAGCAATCGTCCCAACTCGACCTGTTTTTGCAACACGGGCAAGTGATTCTTTTTGAACAACTGCAAAAACTCTTCGGCGTGACCCCACTGGGCTTGATAGTAATACTCAACGACGAAAGGCTTTTCCGGCGCTTGTGCCGCACTCGTCAACGAAACGCAACTCAGTAACAACGACAGCAACATAATTCGCAGCATAATGTTTTCCTCCCAAAGAAATTTGCGCGCATCGTTTAGAGTACCGCCTTTAAGCGGAATCGCGGCGGCTTTAGCCGCCCTGACCGGGCGCGTAAACGCGCCGATTCCGCCTAAAGGCGGTACTCTAAACGATGCGCGCGTTCAACTTATTTCCGAACAAAATCTAAGGCAGCTTTTTCTGCATCGCAGCCAACACATTCTCAGGCACGAGTCCCGCGATGGAACCGCCCAATT
>JABFSD010001210.1 GCA_013140935.1 Acidobacteriota bacterium | reverse complement strand
CTTTCAAGCTAGCTTTATTGAGATAAAACAAACGCAAATTAACTGGCACGCGGTTCCATTTTTCTTTCGGAGGCCCACTATGACGAAACGTCTTTTTCTCGTCGCACCACTGGGCAAGCTGTCGTATTGCTTGTCTTTCCTTTTCGTTCTCGGTTGCCTGACTGCCTCAGCGCAAACCACTTCCACTTCCATCGTCGGCACTGTCGTAGACGCTTCGGGAGCAGTGCTGCCCGGTGCGAAAGTCACGGCGACCAATACGCGCACGGCGCAAAAACGCGAAGACGTGTCTTCGTCTACGGGCGATTTCAGCTTTCCGCTGTTGGATGTAGGCGTGTATGACGTGACGGTTGACGCGCAGGGTTTCAAGCAGGAAATCCGGCGCAGCGTCGTGTTGCAGATCAACGATAAGTTGCGTTTGGATTTCGCGTTGCAGGTCGGCGCGACCACTGAAAAGGTTGAGATCACGGCGAGCGGAACTACGTTGCAAACCGATGAAGCTACGTTGGGACAGACCATCGAACAGCGCCGCGTCGAAGAGTTGCCGCTCAACAATCGCAACCTCGGCGTGCTGGCGATTTTGCAACCGGGCGTGCAATACGGCCCGCGTAGCGGCACCGACGGGCAGGGCTTCGGGCAACGACAAGGCTCGAATGGCGTGCCGATTCCCGGCGTAGGTCTGGCCTTTGTCGCCAACGGTCAGCGCGAGACCAATCAACACGCGACGCTTGATGGCGTGGTAGCGACTGAAGCGCGCGTCAATACGATTCCGTTTTCGCCTTCGCCCGAAGCCGTGCAAGAGTTTCGCGTGCTGTCGGGCAGCTATTCGGCTGAATACGGTTTCAATTCAGGTGCGCAAACGATCATCGTGACCAAATCGGGCGGCAACGAATTTCATGGCTCGGCCTTTGAATTCGTGCGCAACGATGTGTTCGACGCTGAGAACTTTTTTCAGAACTATTTCAACGCGGCAGGCGCGACGCGCAGCAAGAAAAACTCACTCAGGCAAAACAATTTCGGCGGCGTGCTGACCGGGCCGGTAATCATTCCCAAACTTTACGACGGACATAACAAAACGTTTTTCATGGTGAACTATGAGGCGCGTCGCCGTCGTGACGGAGGCATCGCGCAAACGGCGAATCTTCCGCCTGTCGCTTTTCGCAACGGCGATTTCAGTTCGTTGCTGGCACTAACACCAAGAATCCAAATTGTTGATCCGCTGACCGGCGCAGAGTTCGCAGGCAATATCATCCCTGCCAATCGCATTTCGCCGGTTGCCAAAGAGTTCATCAAATTCTGGCCTGAGCCGCAGCGCGTCAATGCGAATCCGCTAACGGGCATCAACTTCACCGGCTTTGAGCGGCGCAACCTTGACGACACACAAGTCTTCACCCGCGTAGATCACAACTTTTCAGAGAAGGATAAAATCTTCGGACGCTATGCGTTTAACGATGTGACTTACACGGTGATTCCGGGCGACAACCCAAACTTCACTTACTTCGTGGCAGGCCGAAATCAAAACCTCGGCACGGCGTGGATTCATATTTTCAATCCGAGCTTCATCAACGAAGCGCGCTATGGTTACAACCGTTCGGTAGACAATTCGCTTAACTCGCGCGCCAATACCAATTTCGACATTGAGGCGTTGGGCGTGACCGGTTTTCGCGTCATCAATGACGGCAATCGCAAGTTCACGCCGCGCGAGACGGGTGTGCCGACGATTACGGTCAACGGCTTTTTGGCGCTGTCAGAACAGGACGGCGGCAACGGATTCGATTTCAACAACCTGCATCAATTCAACGACAACGTGACGTGGAGCCACGGCGCACACAATACGAAATTCGGCTTCGACTTTCGTTGGGTTGATTTATTTCGTGGCGCGGCCAACACGCCGCGCGGCAACATCACGTTCAACGGCGACATTGCCAACAACGGATTCGCGGCCTTTCTGTTGGGCTTTCCCAGCAGCACCGGTACGCCGGAAGGTTTGCCGCTCACTTATGCGCATCAAAAACGTTTTGCCGGATACGCGACGGATGATTGGAAGGCGACGCGCAAGCTGACCGTTAATATGGGCTTGCGTTACGAACTCAACACGCCCGCGATTGACACCAAAGGCCTGTGGCGCAGCCTTACGTTCACCCAACAAGTCAACGGCGTACCCACCGTCGTACCTGCCATCGGCACGCCCTTCGAGTTTTACCAGTCGCAAAAGAAACTGTTCATGCCGCGTCTCGGCTTGGCTTATCGCCTGAGCGAAAAATGGGTCGTGCGCAGCGGCTTCGGCATTTATTTCAACGTGCATCAGTTGAACAACTACACGATCTTGAATTTGAATCCGCCGAAATCTGGCACGGCCAACTTTGCGAATTCATCCACGGGCGGACGCATCACCAACGCCGCCACGCAACCGATTTTGACTTACGCTGCGCCGTTTGGCGTCGTCAGCCCGACGCTGGCGACGGGCATCAACGCGCTTGACCCGGCGAACAATCAACCTTACGTCAGCCAATGGAGCCTCGATGTGCAACGTCGCCTGCCCGGGGAATTGGTGGTGACAGTGGGTTACGTCGGCAACAAAGGCACGCACCTCGACCAGACGGTCGAATTGAATTCACCCGCGCCTTCGATATTGCTCAACCCCAATGGACGGCGTCCGATTCCGACCTTTATTGACGGGCCGGGCGGGCCGTCGCGTCCGTTGAACCGTTTGCGCTGGCTCACCTCTGACGGCAACTCGTGGTATCACGCCTTGCAAGTCAACGCGCAAAAACGGTTCAGCAAAGGCGTGCAACTAGGCGTGGCTTACACATACAGCAAGGCCGAAGGCGAAGGTTACGGTCGCAACGAAGGAGCCGGTTCGATTCCGAACTCATATCAAAACCCGCGCAACCGTGCGGCTGAAAAGACGCGCTACGGTTTTGATTTTCGGCATAGCCTGATTACGAATTTCCTTTATGAAATTCCGACCTTGCCGATGTTCAGAGACAACCCCGGCAAACACATTTTTGGCGGCTGGCAGACGAACGGCATCATTCAATTGCGTTCGGGGCTGCCTTTTACCGTCACACAAACCAACACGATCAACACCATCGAAGGCCACGTGCGCCCCGACCGTTTGACGAGCGGCCAACTC
>JABFSD010000682.1 GCA_013140935.1 Acidobacteriota bacterium | reverse complement strand
GAGGATGAGTGTTGCTGCGAATGGTGCGTCGTTGAGTACCGAAGACCGCCATTTCGTTCAACAACTGCTCAAAGAGTCGCAAGCGTATGTGACCTTGCGTGAACGCTTGAACTTTTTCTCGCAACGTTTGCAGGGGCGTCCTTATTTATCGCATCCGCTCATCGGTTCGCTGGCGGAGCCGGAACAGTTGGTGGCGCGCATGGATGGCTTCGATTGCGTGACCTATATTGAAACCGTATTGGCCCTGGCGCAGGCGCGCGATGTCGAAAGTTATCTGCAACGCTTGCGCGCGTGGCGTTATGCAGGCGGAGAAGTCAGTTATGTGAAACGCTTGCATTACACGACGAACTGGCATCGCGTACATGTCGAACAGGGTTGGTTAAAAGACCTGACGGCGTTCGAGGGCAGCGTGGCACGTACCAAAATTCTGAACCGCGTGCCGGGCGTTGCGCCTATCACCGAAACCTATCGCGTATACCCAAGAACAAAGCTCAACGAGCTGATGCACCGCTTGCAGGACGGCGACTTGATTTATTTCGGTTCGCCGCGCGAAGGGCTGGACACTTATCACGTAGGCATGCTGTTTCGCGTCGGCGATCACCTAAATGGAAAATGGATGATGCGCCACGCCGCACGGCGTCAGGGGCAAGTGACGGAACAGCCGCTCACCGAATTTTTTCAGCAAACGCCGATGTCAGGTTTTATGCTGGCTCGTCCCCTGGGGTAAAGGTTCGGCGTGGCGCAAACCGCGCAAGACGGAATTGAGTTCGCCGCCGATGAGAATGGCTACGCCAGTGAGATAAAGCCAGATCATCAAAATCATCAGGCCGCCCAGCGTGCCATACGTTGCGTTGTAATTGCCGAAACGTGCGACGTAATGCTTGAAGCCATACGAAATCAACAGCCAACTCATCAACGCGAACAGCGAACCCGGCGTCGTCGAACGCCAACGCTGTTTCACATTGGGCGCGAGGTAATAAATCAATTCGAGCGCGAAAAAGATGAAGCCGACGATGACGCCCCAGCGCAGGAATTCCCAACCTGTTTGAAACAGCGCGCCGTAACCGAACCCTGCCGCTATCTGGTTGCCAATCACGCCGCCGAAAAACAACAGAATCAACGCCGTGCTCACAAAGACTGCCAGTCCCAACGTCATCCAGATCGAACGCCATTTGTCTTTGGCCCAGCCGCGGCCACGCGGTACGTCATAAGCGACGTTGAGCGAGTTGATAAGCGATTCCATCCCCGCCGAAGCCGCCCAGATCGTCAGCGCAATACCGAAACTCAACAAACCGCTGCGCGGACGCCGCACGATTTGATTAAACGTCGTGCGCAACAACGAATAGGCATCGCGTGGCAAGACGGTGTTTAAATATTCAAACAGGTTGTCGAACAGCGCAGGCTTCTGGATATAAGCCAGCAACGCCGTCAGAAAGATCAACATCGGGAACACCGAGAACAGCCAGTAATAAGCCAACTGTGCGGCGCGTCCGAATACGTCGTCTTCAAAAAGGCGTTGGTAAACTTCGCGGGCAATGAGCGAGGGGGATGGGCGCGGAGAAGAGGCGGAGGGGAGAAGAGGAGAAGGGGATTCAGACTGTTGCGCGCGGCGACGCAGGCGGCGCAATCGTCGCAACCGGGGTTGTCTGGGTTGGTTGAGCGGTTGACTCACGTGAGACTTCCACTGGGAGCGCGGACGTCCCCGTCCGCTGTATGGAAAGCCGCATAGCGTTGCGATTTCTTTACGCGGACGGGGACGTCCGCGCTCCCAGTGGTTATGTGCCCGTCACGACTTCATCCAGTTTGAAGCTCAAACTATCAAGCCAGACTTTGGCGACTTTATACACTGCTGGATTGCCGTCTACGCGCACGTAAACCTTGTCGCCGTCGGCGTCAGAAATACGAACGGTGTGCGTTTTGCCGTCTTTGGTCGTGATGCTCATTACCACCACCGGCTTGGCGAGCTTCGCCGCAACTGCGGGCGGAACCTTGTCGAGAATCTCTTCGGCTTTGGATTGCAGCGGCGTAAACAGTTTGAAGGCCGATGCCTCTTTGTCTTTTTTATCTGCCGGCGCTTTCACCAGCCACTTGGTATGTTCTTTGTCGGGTTCGACGATGAGTTGCGGGATGTTCGGATTTTTCAACTCCACGCGCGTCGCGTCGTCTTGAATCACTTTGATGATCGTCTTGCTGCGCAGTGCAGAGAGCTTCACGTTGAGCTTATCGTATAAAGCCTTTTCGATTTTCAGAATGGCCGGACGATCACTGAGCTTGGCGTAATACATCTCGTCCACTTTCGCGCCGATCAACAAAGAGCGTTCGTTGCCTGCGGTCAGCGTAGCCGTTGCGCCGAGCTTCGCCTTCGTCAAACCGTATTTGCCCAAGTCGTCAGCCGCATCGGCGACGATCTCACTGGCTTTGGCCGCAGTGATTTCGCTGATGAGGCTGCTGGTTTCGCTCTCTTCGGCGGCGCTGTTCAACGGCGCGGTGATGTTCCAGCCGTTTTCGGCTTTGCTCAAGGCAATCGGCCCGCTTTCGGTATTGAGCTTTAACGCTTTGATGTCGAGATCGGTCAACCCGCCGAAAACCGAACGGTCGCGCCAATCGTTCAAGCCCTTGTCGGCATTGGTCAGCAGCGAAGCGGCGATCAGGCTCACGTCATTGCTGCCGTCCACTTTGGCGTAAACATTCGACTCCGAAAAATCTTTGCCGCCGAGTTGGATGCTGTGCGATTTGCCGTCTTTGAGCTTCAAATCAATTTTGACTTTGGGTTCGGCCAATCCATAGGACTTGACCTCTTCCGCCGAAGCCTTCAAGTCACGGGTGATTTTGACGCTCACCAGATCGCCGATCAGTGAATTGAGCGCGGTCTCGTCCGCCGTGCCGCTGACGGGCTGGGTCATCAGCCACTTGTTGTCTTTGTTTTCAAAGGCGAAGGTCTGCCCGCCGCGCGTCAGCGTAATTTGCTGAATCTCTTCGCGCGTCAGTTTGAAGGCTTCGCGCGACGTGTCAGCTTCTTCATCGCGCGGCTTGCCCGGTTTGATTTCGAGGTAATAGACGAGTGCGCCGCCGATGACGGCCAGCGCGAGTAAGAGGAGAGTGCTTTTCTTCATAATCAAAAAGTGAACAGTGAAAAA
>JABFSD010000987.1 GCA_013140935.1 Acidobacteriota bacterium | reverse complement strand
AAATAATAAGTGGCTTCAGTGACTGCGCCCGCGTCCGTTGAGATCGTCTGCCCGTCCTGACTCACCGTCGCCAAACCCGATTGAATGAATCTGCCAATCGTCGAACTGTTGCGCCGCTGATCTAAACGATAGACGCGCATTCGTGTGCCCGCCGAATAACGCTCGGCATTCGGAAAGCGCAGCGTACCCCCCGGGTTGAACGTCACTCCGAACGGCGTGATTTGAATGATGACGGCGCTGAACAAACCCGCTGGCAAGCTGACCGGCGTGCGGCTGCTTTCGACTTGGGTCAAGGTGATGAGTCCGCGTTTGCTGCCGTCGAGAAAGGTCGCGTCAGCGGCTCCGGGGAAAGTCAGGGTCACGTCGCCTATGCGAATGACGGCATCGTCCGGCGTAGGCTGCAACGCACTCGCCCCTGTGTCAGGCCAAAAAGCACGTGGCAATTCTTTGGCCGAAGCGAAGACATCAGTCGTGAGAGAAAACGATTCGTCTTCTCCTACTGGGGGCGCGGACGTCCCCGTCCGCGTATTGTCAGCGAACGATCCACCGCCACCCACCTGTCCCGAAACGCCCGTGACCTGTTGCAACGCAATCGGCGAAGCGAACTGATTGTCGCGCGCCGTCAGATAATTTTGATTGAGCGTGAGCGAGCCATAAGCCGGCGTCGTCGTAATGCTGCTGCCGTCAATCGTGACGAAAGCCGCCGAACCCGCACCGGGCAATTCGCTCAAGACGAACGTGCCACCCGTCCCCGTCGTGGCGTTAAATTGCGTCAATCCCACCAGGCCACGTACGCGCACCCCATTCAACGGCTGACGATCAGTCGTCTCGATGACGCCCGAAACCGAAGTGCGCACCTGCATCGCATTCCCGCTGCGACCTTCGCCCTGCGTCGTGCGCACACTCACCGTCCCCGTCTCAGCCCCAAACGGAACCCGCACACTCAACGCGCTCGTCGTCCCCGACAACACCTGCGCCTCAACCCCACCAATGCGCACGACGTTATCAGATGGTTGTGCTGCGAATCCGCTGCCGTTGATGGTGATGGCGTCAGCAGCGACCACTGGTGCAGCCGGATTTGCCACGGTCACCGTCGCGCCCCCCGTGGCTCCGGCAATTTCGACTTCGACCGTATTGGCCGACGTAAACCCCGTGGCATTGAGCGTCACGTTCACACGCCCCGTGCCTAACAGCGAGCGCGGCACGAGCAGATTCAATTGATCCAATCCGACAAATTCGTTTTGCGATCCGGCGTATTGCGGCACGTACTCGACGCCCCCCAAAACCACTTTCGCCGTATTCGCCGCCGCGCGACGAAACCCCGTGCCGAACAAACTCAGATAGACCTGATCACTGGCCGGGCCTAAATCAATCGCTTTGGTGATGAACTTGCCGCCGCTGAATTGCGCGATCTCTTCAAATAGCGCCGCGTTGTTGCGAATGCGCACGGCGATGCCAGCGGCTACGCCCTGACCCGTGGCGTTGAAACTGAAAATGCCTGGAGCCACGTTGGCAATTTGCACCGTACCGCTGCCCACCGTCGTCGAGCCGTTACGCACCACAACGGTTTGCGCACCCGTCGAAGCACTGGGCGGTACGTGCAAATTGATCTGCCCCGGCGACACGCCGAAAAGCCCCGCCGCAATGCCACCGATTTCTACGCGCACACCGGCCAACGTCGTGGGCAACTGAACGCCTGGTGTATTGGGGTCAGTGTCGCCTCCATTCGCGGTCGTCGTGGAAAGGTTTGAGCCGAATAAAGCCGCAATCGAATCGGGCGCAACGTTCGCGTCATAGCTGGCGGCAGATACGATTGACACCGCGCTGCCTTGCACGGCTGCCACTGAAACCTGGCTGAAATGAAATATGGAGGCAAGGCAGATAGCCGCCACAAATATAAACAAGCAATGAATAGGTTTTGACATGGGTGCTCCTGAGAAAACGTGGCACGGGCTGGCAGCCCGTGCCACGTTTTCATCCGTCTGAATAACTTCTGACGAAAGGCGATAAAGAATGCAAGAACTAGGAAATCGTTTTGTCGGAGCGGGCCGGTGGAAGGCGCTACGGCGTGGCATCTTAGTGAGCCGTGCGAAGAGCGTCAATTCTCGAAAGTGATCACGCTTGAGCAAAGACGGGGCTTTCGAGTTACACTCCGCGCATTCAATTTCACAACTTCATTCTCAGAGGATTTATGCACCAACTGTTTTTGCTGAACGCGCGCACGCTCAGGCTGCGATGGCTGGGATGTTTGTTTAGCCTTTCCTTACTCGCAGCTTGTTCCGCCGAACCATCCGCGACGACGACAGCGACCGCCCATCAACACGGTGCGGCACCGGCTACGACGGCTACGCCTGACGCGAGCATTGCCGTGAGCATTAACCACGCGCCGCCGCCTGCCAATGCGCCGGTAGGCATGGCTTATATCCCCGGCGGTACGTTTTGGATGGGTTGCACCGATTGCAACATGCCCGACACGCTGCCCCAACACGCCGTCACGGTGAACGCTTTCTGGATGGATAAGACGCCCATCACCAACGCTGAATTCGAGAAATTCGTCAAAGCCACCGGTTATAAAACCATCGCCGAGATTACGCCGAGCGCGGCTGAATTTCCCGACGCGCCGAAAGACATGCTGGTCGCCGGTTCGGCCTGTTTCACGCCGCAGCAGCAACGCATCTCGCTCGATAATCCGCTGGCGTGGTGGGAATACCGCAAAGGCGCAAGCTGGCGCGCACCCGAAGGCCCCGGCAGTTCGATCAAAGGCCGCGAGGATCATCCCGCCGTACACATCGCCTTTGACGACGCTGAAGCTTACGCCAAATGGGCGGGCAAGCGGTTGCCCACCGAAGCCGAATACGAGTTTGCCGCGCGCGGCGGCCAGGATCGTCACAAATATTCGTGGGGCAACGAACTCAAACCCGGCGGCAAATGGGTCGCCAATATCTTTCAAGGCGAATTCCCCAACCGCGATCTCGCCGAAGACGGCTATCGGCGCACTTCGCCCGTCACGGCTTTCGCGCCTAACGGCTACGGCCTTTACGACGTAGGCGGCAACGTCTGGCAATGGTGTTCTGACTGGTATCGCCCTGATTATTACGAGGCATTGGCGCGGCAAGGCGGCGTAACCCACAACCCCACCGGCCCCAGCGAC
>JABFSD010001151.1 GCA_013140935.1 Acidobacteriota bacterium | reverse complement strand
GCGCAAATCGTCGAGTGAGCCGTTGTAACCTTTGTTGGCGATTTTGGTTCCGATCATGAGGTCGGCGCTGTTGGCGAAATCGCCCGTGAGCGCGTCGCGTTCGACGACGAGTTCGGCGAGTTTGCCGTCGAGATAAACCTGCAAGCCCGCAGCCTTGCCCGAACCGTCGTAAGCCATCGTCAGGTGTTTATATTCGCCGTTGTAAAAAGGTTCTTTGGTGCGAACGACAATTGCGTCGTTCGGCCAGTTGGCCGTCAGTCGAATTGTCAGCGGAGCCGCCCAACGCTGAATGTCGTAAAGAAAAGTTTTCTGGAATAACAACTCTATGCCGCGCCGCGCGGTCTCGTCGGCGATTTGTTGCAAACCGTAAACGTCGGGCTTGGCGAAATTGGGACGCATCCAGACGGCCAGCGTGAAAGGTTGGGCGCGTTTGAAAATCGTTTGATTGCCAAAAGCGATTTCGGTTTGCGCGTCGAACGTAAGCTGACGGCTGATCATGCCGTTCGTGAATGCAGGGTCGCCTTTGACGGTGCGCGCGTTCTGATAACGCCCTGACGAATCGGCGAGGCTGCCGTCAAAGTCGTAATGCGCCTGCAAACCTTCGGTCGTGGCGACGGCGCGTTGGCCGAGCAACGGCTTTTCCCACGCGGTTTGCAAAGGCGCAAGGTTTTTGTCTGACAGCGTTTCTTCGAGTTTGGCGATAGAGCCTTTGAGTTCAGTCTGTTTGGCGGTTTGCGCTTCGGTGGGCAGTGGCAACAGCGGCACGGCGTTGCCTTTGCGTCCGTCGAGTCCGACTTCGGCTACGTTATTGAAGAAGGCGAAGAATTGGTAAAACTCTTGGTGCGAAATCGGATCGAACTTGTGCGTATGGCAACGCGCGCAACCCATCGTGAGACCGAGCCAGGTGTTGGCGGTGGTCTCTACGCGATCAATGACGTATTCAGTCTGATACTCTTCGGGAATCGCTCCGCCCTCAAAGTTAATCATGTGGTTGCGATTGAAACCCGACGCGATGCGTTGCTCTAAGGTCGCATTCGGCAACAAGTCACCTGCGAGTTGTTCAATCGTGAATTGATCGAAACGTTGATTCGTATTGAAAGCCTTAATCGCCCAATCGCGCCACGGCCACATCACGCGGTGCGAATCAATGTGAAAACCATGCGTGTCGGCGTAACGCGCCAGATCGAGCCATTGCATCGCCATGCGTTCGCCGTAATGCGATGAAGCGAGCAAACGGTCTACGAGCTTTTCGTAAGCGTCGGCGGATTTGTCATTCACGAAAGCGTCAACTTCGGCGGGCGCGGGCGGCAGCCCCGTCAGGTCAAGCGAGACGCGGCGAATCAGCGTTGCACGCTCGGCTTCGGGCGAGGGCTTCAATCCTTCCTTGTCGAGACGCGATAAGACGAATGAGTCAATTGGATTTTTCACCCACGCGGCATTGCTGACTGACGGCGGCTCAGGACGCTTGGGCGCGACGAAGGCCCAGTGTTCGTTCCATTGTGCGCCTTCATCAATCCAGCGTTTGATGGAATTGATTTGCGCTTCGGTCAGCTTGTGTCCCGAATCAGGCGGCGGCATCACTGCATTGGCATCTTTGTGCGTGATGCGTTTATAGAGACGCGAATTGGCGGCGTCGCCCGCGACGATGACGCCCGCTTTGGCAAAGGCTCCGTCTTTGGTGTCGAGTCTTAACTTGGCTTTACGTTGCTGTTCGTCAGGGCCGTGACAGGCGAAACAGTTGTTAGACAAGATCGGTCGAATGTCGCGATTGAAATCGGTTTTATTCGTTTGCGCCTGCGGCATACGAACAAAGAAGGCGACGATGAATAAGGCGGCGGCGAACAGGATGGCCCGTTGAAAGTTGCGCGTCATAAGTGGTGTTCCCTCTGAATGAATTAAGACGAGATGGATGGTACAGAAGGCTGACGGGCTTTGTCTATGTGCGCGCCTCGTGATTTTATAAGTGCCTATGACCCCAATCTTTCAAGGCATTTATCCCGCATTAGTCACGCCCTTTGACGAAGCGGGTCAATTCAAACCCGCCGTATTCGAGCGATTGCTGGCGCGCGTTTATGACGCAGGTGTGCATGGCGTTTACGTTTTAGGCTCGACCGGCGAAGGCATTCCGCAAGCGGTGGCGCAACGCAAAGTCGTGACGGAAGTCGCAGTGCAAAATTCGCCGCCCGACAAGCGCGTCATCGTTCACGTAGGCGCAGTCACGACCGCCGATGCCGTCGAACTCGCGCAACACGCTGCGCGGCAAGGCGCGCACGCTGTGAGCAGTTTGCCTCCGCTGGGACTCTATTCATTCGCAGAGGTTCGTGACTATTACCGCGCGGTCGCTGTCGCGAGCGACTTGCCGATGCTGGTTTATTTCTTTCCCGGCGCGAGTGCGGCGATCTCAACGCTCGATCAATTGCTGGAATTGTGCGCGCTGCCGAATGTCATCGGCTTGAAGTTCACTGATTTCGATTTGTTCAAGTTGATGCGTTTGAAAGAAAGCGGTGTGACGATTTTTAACGGCTACGATGAAGTGTTGGCGGCGGGGCTGTTGATGGGCACGGATGGCGGCATCGGTACGACGTATTCACTGCTGCCTGAGCATTACGTGCGGCTTTATGCAGCGGCGCGCGCCAGTCGGTGGGAAGAAGCGCGCGCGTTGCAACGTGAGATCAACGAACTCATCAGCATCGTCGTGCAATATCCGGTGATTCCTGCGACGAAGTTATTACTGCGCTGGGCGGGCTTTGAATGCGGCGAATGCCTGTTGCCGCGACGCGCGCTCACGCCCGAAGAAATCACGCGCTTGCGCGAACAAATCAGCCAGTCGCGTTTCGACGAACTCTTCAAAAAATAAAATTGCCGGACTGCCCTCGCGCCGCCGTGGTTTCAGTCTCAAGCAAGCGATGAGCGAGTTGCAGCAAGTCATCCGGATGACAAGGCATCGCGCGCAGTTGCGGCAACAGTCCTGCGTGTTGGGTCGCATCGCCATCAACCAGAATCGGAATGCTGCGATGACGGCAACTGTTGCGCACGGTGTTCAGAATGTCAGGCAGTTGTTGAGTCTCGACGGCGATGATGGCGAGATCGTGCGGTTGCTGGCAGGCGCGGGCGGTTTCTTTAACAGAGGCAGCAGTCGTGATCGCTATGC
>JABFSD010001002.1 GCA_013140935.1 Acidobacteriota bacterium | reverse complement strand
GAGCTGATTCGCCTTTCTGGTCGCCGGATGGCAGATACATCGCGTTTTTCGCTGACAACAAACTCAAAAAGATTGATACGCAATCGAACGTGATCGAAATCATCTGCCCCGCCGGATCAGGGCGCGGCGGCGATTGGAGCCGGAACGGCGTCATTCTGTTTTGTGCGGGCGACGGAGCAGCGCTCTCGCGCGTGAATGCGGCAGGCGGCAAATCCGAAATCGTGACTGAACTCGATGCGGCACTCGGTGAAACCAATCACGACTATCCGTCTTTTCTGCCCGACGGCGAGCATTATCTGTTTCACCTTTTCGGCAAAGACAATCACGGGATCTATGTCGGCTCGCTCAACAGCAAAGAGCGCAAGCTGCTGATCGCGCTCAGCGCTGACGCAGCCAATTCAACGCGCGCGGTCTGGTCAGCTTCAGGCTCAGGGGCGGGCTTTCTTGTTTACGCACTTAATCGCACGACGTTGCTCGCGCGGGCGTTCGACGCTGACCGACTCGAACTGAAGGGCGAGCCATTCCGCATCGCCGAAAACGTAATCGTTAGTTTGACCGGCAATGCGCGGTTTACGACCGCCGCGAATGGAACACTTGCCTATTTGCAAAACCGTGAGATGGATGTCGCGCAACTGACGTGGTGTGACCGCAGCGGCAAGCGGTTGGCAGGCGCAGGCACAGCCGAACCGTGGACGAGTTTCGCGTTGTCGCCGGATGACGCGGCGGTGGCGCTGATTCGCAACGAGCCGAGCCGACTCAATTCGCTGTGGCAATTAAATCTGGCGCAAGGCACTACGACGCGCGTAGTGACCGACACCGACAGCGCCAACTTCTTTCCCGTTTGGTCCCCTGATGGCGAGCAGTTGGCGTTCGCTTCGGCACGCAATTCGGCGCTGAACCTTTATCTCAAGCGCACCACCGGAACCGCGCCCGAAGAACGCCTGCTGGAAACGCGCTTCCAAACCTATCCGCTCTCTTGGTCGCCCGACGGAAAGGTTTTGATTTACGCGATGGGCGATCCGCAAACGCGCACCGACATCTGGGCTTTACCTTTAACCGGCGAACGCAAACCGCAGCCCTTGCTGCAAACCAAAGCCGATGAACGCGCCGCGAAAGTTTCCCCCGACGGCAACTGGCTCGCTTATGTTTCAGACGAAACGGGAGTCGCTGAAGTTTACGTAACAACATTTCCGCAACCCGGTCGTGCGTGGCGCATCTCGAAAAGCGGCGCCAACAATCCCGCTTGGCGCGCCGACGGCAAAGAGTTGTTTTATTTATCCGGCAAGCAACTGATGGCAGCCAGCGTCAATAATGGCGGAACAGAATTCCAGGCCAGCGCACCGCGTCCCCTCTTTGAAATCGAAGGTGCGAATTACGCGGTCAGCCGTGACGGCCAACGCTTCCTGACCAGCGTAGTGACGGAGCGCGCGCCTACGCCGCCGATCAATGTGGCGTTGAATTGGACAGCGGAAGTGAAGAAGTGAGATTTACAGCCAGTCTTTCTTCAGCCGTAGCTCCTCAATTCTGTAAGCGTGCTGCATCTCGTGCAGTAACAATTGCCGAAACATAATCCAGACCGAGTAATGACTGTACTCTGGATGCGCCGCCGTCCGTTGCCAATCCGTTTCGGAAAGCTGTTGCAATCGTTCGACGAGATGCGAGCGTTCGCGCACATACAAGGCCAGCGCTTCGTCCAGATCAACGTTGAGCAATACACCCGCTTCCTCATCCGGCGAAGCCGACATCGGCGTGATGCGAGGCGCGGGATCCGAAAGCATCATGTTCAAACGCGCGAGGTAAGGCGCGTCAATCGTCGTGATGTGGCAGGCGTGTTCGTGCGCAGACCATTTGTTCGGACTGGGACGACGCTTCAGATTTTGCGGAGGCACTTCGCGCACGAGGCCGATGATGATTTCAGGCGCGCCCGCTAAAGCTGCGATCAGGGTTTGTGGATTATTCATATGCGCCTTTCAGTCAACGTGCGGCGCTGAAGCAATACATCGCGCTGCGCGTCCGCACGTAAACCCGTCCATTACTCAACGCAGGCGTCGCGCCAATCTCGTCACCGACATCGTTGACAGCCAGCACTTCCCATTCCGCGCCCGCTTTGAGCACAGTGATTTTGCCTTCGGTATTGGCGAGAAACACTTTTCCATCGGCGGCCACGGGTGAGGCGTAATACTCACCGATGGCGTTAGGGCTGCGACCTTGTTTCAAGATGCTGCCTGTCGCGGGATTGAGTGAAGTGATGATGCCGCCGTTTTTCACCATGTAATACACGCCTTGATACAACAGCGGCGCGGGAATGTACGGGATGTTTTTCTGCACACTCCAGCGTACCGCACTGGCAGGAAGCTGTCCGCGCGCGTTGCCCGGACGCACGGCAAGCGCACCCCATTTGCCCCGGCCAAGCCACCCGCGCACCTTCTCCCATTCCGCCGGAAGAATGATTTTGTCGTCGTTTTCATCAACTGAGCCGAACTGATCTCCAAGGTATGGATCATTGCGAACCTCCTCCGGTGACAAACGGCCATCTTTATCCTTGTCGTATTGCGACAGTACCGAGGCGAAGGGCGGCATCAATAGGTCATCTCCGCCCAGCGTGGAGATCATCAGTGTGTCACCATTAGCCAACGGCGTACCCATTGAGCCCCCGGATCCCACTGGCAGCCACCAGCGGTTGGCTCCAGTGTTGAGATCGTAAGCGTCAAGCCGTGTCGAGCCGAGCACAATCAGGTTTGCGCGCCCAGTGGCTTCTGGTCGAAAGACCATCGGTGTTGACCAACCAGTCGTCATGGCCGCTCGGTCGGTCTTCCAGCGCAAACGCCCGGTCGCGCGGTCAAGCGCGATAACAAACGACCCCGACACCTGATCGCAAACCAGCACAACCAAGCCGTCGGAAATGATCGGCGAACCCGACATGCCGTAAAAATTTTTGAAAGGGCCGAGGCGGTGACGCCATCGTTCTCTCCCGCCGTTGTCATAAGCGATCAAACCCAATTCGGGGAAGAAGGCTACGACGCCGCTCGCATCAGCCGCTGGCGTAGGCGACGCCGGGTCGTTGGCTTTGTATGTGCTTTGCACTCGTTCGCGCTTCACGTCACGCCGCCACAGTTCACGGCCTGTGCGCGTATCGAGGCAAAACGTAATCA
>JABFSD010001134.1 GCA_013140935.1 Acidobacteriota bacterium | reverse complement strand
GGCTGGAAACGCGCGCGCGCCGCACGCCGCCGAATTCGCATTCTTTGGGCGTGCCCGTGTCGCTGCGATTGAGATTGGAAGGGGCGAAGTTTTGAATCAGATGTAATTCGATGTTCATGTTTTTTCTCCTTGAAAATGTCGGTTGAAAGTTCACGCCGAAGCGCGTTGCCTGTAGCGGGTTTCAGTTGCGTGCGACCTGCGGGATGTAGGGCGGGTTACTAACCCGCCCTACATCCCGCGAGCCGCCGAGCCGTCACCGGCTATTTTTGTTTCCATTGAAATGATTTGGCCCAGCGGCGTTGCACGTCGCGTCCGTCGCTGTCCCACCAATTGATGTCATTGAGCAATTGCAGCCAGTTGATTTTCACTTCATTCGCTTTGAGCAAGCCGACCACCTGCCGCAAGTGATTCGGCAAGTCGTCGCTATGCGCATCGAGCAACGCGACGAAACGCTTCTCGATGCTGTCGCTATTGGCATTGGCGCTGAGTTCAGACACCGACGCGCCCAGGTTACTCTCATACTGGTTGCCCTCACGACTAAGCGATGGATACAAGCCGAACAGCGTCGCCACCGTGTGCAAAGCTGTTTCGTGCGTTTTGCTTTTGGTGTTGGCGGCGAAGTTGCCGATGTAGCGATAGACCTCCATCGCTTCGCCGGGTTGTTTGCCGAGTCCGCGCCGCAACATCGCCAGCGCAGCGCGATTTTCCTGACGGTGAAAGCCCACCAGCATTTGGATAAATTCTTCGTTCATTGTTTTTCTCCTTTCGGGAAGAGGTTCGGAAAATTCTTTTTCACTGCGGCCATTTGTTTGTTGAATTCCGCTTCAGCAAACGAAGCGGCTTTGAGTTCGCGTGCCGTACCGCGCAAGCTGTTGATCGCGTGTTGCAGCGCCTTGTCAGCTTGGCACACAACGAACTTCGCCCACTTAGGCAATTCGGTTTCGCCGTAGCGCGTGACTTCTTCGTCTTCATCAAAACTTTCATCAACGGCCAGCTCAGCGAGCAGTTGTTTGAAGGGTGCGTTGAGGCTCGACCAATAGAATTCTTTTGCTTGGAAGCTGTCGCTAAACTTTGGCGCATCCACTTTGCCCACCAATTCAACGGATAGTTTTTTGATCGCCTCTTTCAGCGGGGTTTCGACCGCTTCAGTCAATTGAATCGCCTGGTTGAGCGCAGAGGTCAGTTGCTTTTCGATCAAGTAACTCAACGGCAACGGCAGGATTTCACGCGACCATGACGAAACGCTGGCCTGATCGTTGACCATGCCCGCCACCGCAAAACGATAAGCTGGACTGGCCTGTATTTCCTGCCCTCGTCGCGCTTGTTCGATACGCGCAAGATGATTGAAAACTTCGGGGCGCTTCGTCTCGCTGGTGGTAGTTGATTCCTCAAACAACGAATGGCTATCGCGCCATAAGGCTTTGGCTTCGTTCAGTCGTTTGGCGCTAAACCCCTTGTCTTTGCTTTTGGCGTAACACTGAAACGGATCAAGCAAGTCAGCATTTTTCAACTTCAGATTTTGCTGATGCTGACAGTTGGTAACGACCTGCTCGTTTCCGATCAAATGCAGCCGACGACTTTGCCACGTCAGGTAATCTAAATATCCCAGCGGATTCGAACCGTTTTTGTCAGGCGCTTGCGGCGTGATCTGTTCCCATACGGGCAAGTCTTTTGACTGCCCGTTTTCTTGGGCGTGTGGAACGGGCGTTTCCTCGGTGTAAGGCAATAAATTCAACGCCAACGTTTGAAATAAATTGTCGCCAATAACTTGAACGGTATAACCGCCGACCAACGGAGCGTGGCTTAAATTGAATGGCTCGCTAACACCGCCGCCAATCGAAAACACCTGTCGCGCGATCAGGTAACGCGCCGCTTGTGCGGTTGAAGCTGTCTGGCCTGCTTCTTTGAAGTGATGATCGAAGAGCGTGCCGTTGTTGCCCGTCGCGGCTTCGTGGGCGAGCAAAGCAATCGGGTGAAGTTCGATGTCTTCAATTGTGACGGTTGCCGCTTGCTTCTTGGTCGCTGCCACTTTTTTTGCCGCTTGCATGCGCGGCACTTGATAAAACGGTCGCTCGCTATCGAACAACTCAAAGCGCTGCTGCCACTGCTCGAAATACGCTTTGAGTTTGGTTTCATCCCACGCGCCTTTTCCCCACAGCGTTTTCCAGTCGTCAAAGCTGGCGGGGCCGAAATTGCGATGCAGGATCGCCAGCAACAAACGATGCAGCGCGACGGTGACGAGCGGCGAATCATCGCTGAGTTCTTTGATGCGGTGCGCGTTGGTCAGGACTTCAGACAAGCTGAATTCCTCAGCCGTGCCTTGGTCGGTCACGCACGGAATCCATTTTTCGGTAACGAGATTGAAAGATGGCATTAGTTTTCCTCCGGTGTTTTGGGCGATGTTTTGGGCAGTGTTTTGGTAATCACGATGCCGCAGTTTTGATCGAGGCGAAGTCGGTAATTGCCCAACTCACACTGATCGGTTTCATCCAACGTAATCAGGCGGTGATGACGCAGCAGCGGTTCTTCTTTCCACGCGGGGTCTGCGCCTTGCGCGATAAGTTGAGACACAATGCTGCGACTCGCCAGATTGACCGAGCGTTCGAGCAACCACCGCGCATCATTGAAATGCTTGACCTGCACGCGGTGACGCTCGGCTTGTCGCAACACGACGACTTGCAAACTCGGCGTGTCGTCATCCCGCGTAGCCGCTTGCAGGGTTTTATGAAATTCGGGATTGTCTTCTTCGAGTTGCGGATTAAAGTCTTCGAAAAAATCAGCGGCGTGCGGCGTCAGCAACAAACTGCCTCGCGCTTTGGCTTCTTTCTCGGCGCGTTTTTGCTTGAGCCGCGCGGCGGTCGCATCCCAGCGCGCGCGCATCGTTTCATCAAGTTCATCGGGGCAAGCGCGGTCGTCATAGACGAATTCGATTAAGCCGGAGACTTCGCCGGGAATCTCAATCTGCGTTTTGTCACGAATTGCCAAGTGCGAACGCAGCAAGACGTGTTCGTCATAGACGAACGCATTGACGCCGAAGTTGAGTTGGTCCGCCGGATCGTGCGCCGCCACCCACATCGTCGGTTGAACCAATAACGGCAGGCGGTTGGCGCGTTGATGCCGATGCAAACGACCGGAGCGTTGCAGCAATAAAT
>JABFSD010000776.1 GCA_013140935.1 Acidobacteriota bacterium | reverse complement strand
GTGTAAAAGCATCTGAAGAGGTTATGGCAGTTGGGCCGCAAGGTCTAGTAGGAGTTGCTACCCCTGTCCCGCCACTTGTCTGTTGCGCTACACCAGCTGGCTGCCCCCCACCTTGCCCAGCATATCCCAAATCCGCTTCGCCGACTCCGCCATTGATCGCCGCCAGATTCGTATCGGAGCGATAGCTGCGCGCACCAAAACCACTGCCGCGCGATTTGCCACCAAGTACCCCGCCGCCGAGATAGCTTTCTCCAATCGGCACGTAGCCTTGGAAGCCATCGCCAAAGGCTCGCCAGATTGCCACAGTCTTTTTGCCGTGACGAACAATCGGATAGACGTTGTTCTCTGGTGCTATTGCCCCAAGCCCTTGATTAAGAGTGTCAAGGGCTTCATTGCAGTTAGTGTAGGCACCGTCTACCTTACAACGCACCAAGCGAATCGCCGTTGTGTCAGTGGGTAAGTCGCCATTGTAAAAATCTCCGGTTGGCACTGTCGGTAAAGCGTCCGTCGGATTGCCTAGCGGATCATGGGTAATGGAAGAAGTATTACCGTTGTTTTTTACCGTAATTTCAAGAATGTTTGCAGGATCGTAGTTAAGCCATGAATGGTCGTTATTGCTGATTTTGTGTTTTACGATCATGCGGCCTTGGGCGTAAATGTAAGCTACCTGCTTATTGCCGGCGACATTCACCTCGGCAAGTATGCTGCCTCCTAAAATACTGGAACGAATGTAGAAGCAACTAGCTGCGCTGTTACGAGTGCGCTTTACCTGTAGCCCATTCCCGTCATACTCAATAAAGAGTTGTTGCGTGCTGGTGCTTTCTATTTCTTTTTGATAGGTCGGCTGTCCTTGAGCATTTAGCGTGAACTCGGTATCTGGTGTTTTATAAAGCTGTCCGGCTTCGTTGTGACGCCAAGTGGAGTTTGTATTCCGTCCATTGAGGTAAGTTGCCAGCGGCGAAGTTTGATACTCGGAATAATTGTATGCGCTCACTCTAAAATACAGATTTCCCCATGCATCATAATTAAAATGTTGCCGGTAACGTCCATAACTCGCGGGGAAATTAGGATTCGGATTTTCATCGCCCGCGATAGCTTTTACTAGTCGCCCTTCTGCGTCGTACTCAAAGGCATGATTTTCGTACGAATTCGCAGTCTTTAGCTTCCCGTCTTCATGATAGGTATAAGTAAAGTTATAAGAACTTGGAATTTCATAGCTTTTCACCTGAAGGCGATTGTTGTAGTCAAACTTCTCCATGCGACCATTGCTGTAGTTTATTTGTTTAGCAGCTCCCCACGCGCGATATTTAACCGGGCTGGTAGAAGGAAGAAAAGTATTTACGCCTCCGACCCCAGCGCCTGTCATAGAAATAAGCTGGCCTGCTTTATCAAAGCCATAAGCAAGCGAAAAGTTTTCGCTGGGAAAAAGAGAGGACTCATAGCCCAGCGACTTTAATTTCCCACTTAAATTATAGTCGTAGTTGAGTTTGAAAAACCCTTGCGGAAACCCTTGCGCAAAAAATTGTCTTTTTTCATATTGCATTCTTCCTAATGTGTCGTACAGATAATCAACTTGCCCCCAAAGTTGGTCGGTGGCAGTTTTTTCTTTCATTTGTGTGCGATTGCCTAGCTCGTCGTATAAAAAATGAACGGATTTCTCGGCACTGATTCCACCGTAAGTAATTGACAGTGGCAGCTTTCTTTGATTGTAAAGATAGTTGGCGGATATCTGTCTCGGATCCGTAAGCTTCTTCAACGTATCGTCATCATTATATTCATATTTATCGCAAGGTGTGGGGCTTGGGTCCTGAGTAGTGCCTTTGTAAATAGGAAGCCACCTCTCACTCAGACGGGCATGCCCGTCATATTTCAACTCAGTGAACTGGCAACTGCCCGAAGGGCAACTGCCGTCCGTCGGTATTGTGCCAGTGACGTAATCCTTGGTAGAAACGAGTTGGCTTCTCACATTGAAAGCGTTAATGGAAGTACGTAGAACTTGCGTCGTTTCCCAATTGAATATTTGCTCTTTAATTACTCGTCCAAAAGTGTCTTGAGAGACTTTGCGTGTTCGGCGCTTAAAGACTCCTCCGTTCGTGGCCCCTTCATCTTTTATCGTAACCGTTTCCCCGCCCGCACAACCGCACCCCTCATAGCTGAAATCTTTCGTTTTTCCATCGCGGTATTTGAGCTGCGTCGTCCGTGCATTCCAGTCGTATTTGTACTCGGTATAAATAAAGCCATAACCTGATGCCAAATCATCACCCGCGAGCGCCCAGGAAAGGTTGGTCTCAGCCCATTCATAATCTCTGTCAACCAAGCCCCTGGCATTGAAGGATACCATTTTGGTTTTATACATGCCTGCGCTACCGGGATGTTCGGTGATGGTGGCGCGAACGCGATCGAATCCGTCCAGTGCATTGGTCGTGGTCAAACGGTTAGCCATTACAGTGTCGTTGACGTTGGTGTAAGTCCTCACCCAGGTTTTATTGGAGTCGTATTCATAGGTCGTAGCGGCACTGTTGACCTCGTTGGTTACGCACAGCAACAAGCCGGTAGCCGGGTCATAGTCAGACCGCGTGGTCGCGCTTTTTGGATTGGTCTGTTTTTTGACCACGCCCCAATAATATTCATAAGACGCAGTGGAAAAATAACCCTCCGGGTCAATGACTTTGGTCGGATAAGCAAAGGTCGCCGGGGTCAGCGCGGGCATCATCGTCGTGTTGTTGTAATAAGAATCAGCGTATTCAATGTTGGTCTGACGGCCGAGCGCATCACAGGCAAACACGACAGAGCCGGTAATGTTGTAACCAGTTTTGGTTTCGACATAAGTGCTGGGAGCAGTCACGTCATAGCGCCGCGTATTGGTTAAATTGCCGCGCTCTACGTTCATACCAGCACCATAAGCCGCGCCGTCGTGTTGTGCTGCGGCGGCATTATTGGGCAATGCACTCAAGCAGTTCGTACAAATCGTGTTCGCGCCATCCTTCCCGTCGTAAAAATAACCGACTTTGGACGCCAGCGTGGTTCCGCTGCCCTCGTAAAGACACACGGTTTTAGGCAAGCCGAGAATCCGTTTGGAAACATAGGCAGAATCCAGGTTGTATTCCGTCACGGTGCGTCGGTAAATAGTGGTGAAGTCAGAATTGTATTCGCAC
>JABFSD010001157.1 GCA_013140935.1 Acidobacteriota bacterium | reverse complement strand
CATCGTTTGGGCGGGAACGTTCGAGACTTATCAGGATTTGTTACGAGAGCGTTCTGATTCAGCGGGGTTGGCCAAAGCTGCGTAGATGTTATGCGGGATGTTCACCAGTATTTCGATTGGGTGTTCAGGGTTATCGAAGATGCGGGCGCGGAAGAGGTAGAGTTAGACTTTGAGCCTGACACTTCGCGCACGGGTTTGATTGAAGGAGCGATCTATTTTTATGACGGGTCGCGGCTGGAGTTTTCCGAGACGGTTAAGTTGATAAGCGGCAAGCCGACCAAGAAGCGTTACGTTTACCAATATGTTCGTGACGGCATCGCGGTTTTTCGCTATGACAATGCGCTGCATCATCCGGGACTTTCCAATTTCCCTCATCACAAGCACGTAGGCGCACAACTGGTTTCGGCGATAGAACCTACTTTGAAGCAAGTGCTGGATGAGGTCGCTGGATATTTCACGGAAACCTATTCAATCGAACCCAAGCGGCGGCGACCGAAGAAACGAGCAAGTTCGAAGTAATTGGTTTTTTCAGGTAAGGGCAGTATGGCTAAGGTAACGATCAAGTTTTCAGAAACTACGCGGGAGCAGCGGCACGAAATCTTTCGCCAGCTTCAACGCGACACCAACCCCGCCGAAAGCCTGAAGCGAGTGCTGGAAGATATGCGCAAGATGGAAGATCGTTATGGTATGAGTACGCTGGAGTTCTATTCGCGGTTTATCAGAGGGGAGATGGGGGACAGCGCCGACTTCGTCAGTTGGGCTAGTGATTACGAAGATTATCAAGAGTTGGTGCAAGAGGACGCAGCACTGGCGATGCAGCATAAAAAAGCGGCCTGATTGGTATGCGCGACATCTATCAATACTTTGATTGGTTTGACCGTCACGTTGAGGATTGCGGAGCCGAATCGGTTGAGTTTGATTTCACGGCAAGAGGTTCAACCAGAGGCGCAATCAGAGGAGTGATTTATTTTTACGATGGCTCGCGGCTGGAAATCACTGAGCGTATCCGCATCGAAAATCGCCGTCCGGTAAAAAAGCGTTACGTTTACCAATACGTCAGTGAAGGTGAGGCGGTTTTCCGCTATGACAATGCGCCGCACCATCCTGATTTGCCCAGTTATCCGCACCACAAGCACGTAGGATTGCAGCGTATTGCGGCAGTAGAACCTTCTCTCAAGCAGGTTTTAGAAGAAGTCGTCGGGCTGTTGAAAGATGTGACGCCGACTAAACCGAAAAGAAGGCGAACGACGAAGTAATCGTTAAATTCAGGTATGACAAAAGTTCTTACTTCCAGATTTCATCTCAAGGGCGAAGCGGCGGACATTGCCGTTTACGAAAAGCACGAAGGCTATGTCGCGTTGGCGAAAGCTCTGAAAGAATGGCAGCCCGATCAGATCACCGACGAAGTCAAAAAGTCTGCGTTGCGCGGACGCGGCGGCGCGGGTTTTCCGACCGGGATGAAGTGGAGCTTCGTGCCCAAAGAGTCGAAGCGTCCGAAATATCTCGTGTGCAACGCTGACGAGTCGGAACCGGGTACGGGCAAAGACCGCGACTTGATGCGTTACGATCCGCATCAACTGATCGAAGGCATGATTATCTCGGCCTTCGCGCTCAAGTCGCATACGTCTTACATCTACATTCGCGGCGAGTATTGGTTCATCAAAGAGATACTCGAAAAGGCCGTCGCGCAGGCTTATGCGAAAGGCTATCTGGGCAAGAACATTATGGGATCGGGTTTCGATCACGATATGTATGTGCATCCCGGCGCGGGCGCATACATTTGCGGCGAAGAAACCGCGTTGCTCGAATCGCTCGAAGGCAAGCGCGGGCATCCGCGACTGAAGCCGCCTTTCCCCGCCGTCGTCGGTTTGTATGGCGGCCCGACCGTCGTCAATAACGTAGAAACCCTGGCCGTCGTGCCGTGGATCATTCTCAAAGGCGGCGAGTGGTATAAGGCGTTGGGTACGGAAAAGAGCGGCGGTACGAAACTGTTCACCGTCAGCGGACACGTCAACAAGCCGGGCAATTACGAAGTGCCGATGGGCTATCCGTTGATGGATTTGATTAACAACGAGTGCGGCGGGATGAAAGGCGGCAAGCTGAAAGCCTGCATTCCCGGCGGTTCGTCCGTACCGATTTTGAATGCCGAAGAGTGCGCAAAGATGACGCTCGATTATGAATCGGCGGCGGCAGTCGGCACGATGCTGGGTTCGGGCGGCGTGATCGTGATGAACGATACGACAGACATTTTTGAGACGACGCGCAACGTCACGCACTTTTATAAACACGAGTCGTGCGGCTGGTGTACGCCGTGCCGCGAAGGTACGCGCTGGCTGTATAAAGTTTTCGAGCGCATGCATCGTTATGAAGGCAAGGCAGGCGATGTCGAATTGCTTTACGACATGGCCGACAAGATTTTGGGCAAGAGCTTTTGCGCGCTGGGCGATGCAGCGGCGATGCCTGTGCAATCGGCGATCAACAAGTTCCGCGCAGATTTCGACCGTCGCATTAAAGTGACGTTGGTACAAATCAAAGGCGCGTCTGCCGACTGATGAACAAAGTTTTTCTTCACATACTTACAAAGCAGTAACAAAAATAATTAACTCCCTCTGGACTCATTGACCTGATGGGCGTTTTCCCCTACACGCGCCGGACGTTCCGGTTGCGTAAACGCGCCTCGAAAATAGTTACGTCGTGTCGGGAAGGTTCACCCCCCACCGTTACGGCGTTCCACTCAACACAAAAATAGCAGCCCCTTTTGAGGAGGACACTATGGCGCTTTTTGATTCGATTATTAGTGAAGTAGCGAGCAAGTTCGGTTTGGGAGATAAGGCTGGGCCATTGGTTTCGGCGCTTTTCTCCTACATTCAGGGCGAAGGCATCGGCGGTTTTCTCGACAAGTTCAAAACCGCTGGCCTCGGCAACCTAGTGAGTTCGTGGATCAGCACCGGCGCGAATGAGCCGATGACTGAATCGCAAGTAGACAAAGTTTTAGGCGGCGACGTACTCGGTTCGCTGGCCTCAAAGGCGGGCATATCGTCCGGCATCGCCAAATCGGCGATTGCTTTTATGCTGCCTTCGTTGATTGACAAGTTGACGCCGAGCGGCGTGTTGCCGACTTCGTTGCCGTCTATCGGTTCGTTGTTGTCAGGCGGACTCG
>JABFSD010000607.1 GCA_013140935.1 Acidobacteriota bacterium | reverse complement strand
CGTCATCAGCGGTCAACCTACATTGAAAACAATAAAGACTTTTATTTGCAAAGGCTTCAGTTAGATTTTGATATGCGCCGAAGCAGGCGATTTTGGTGGTACGGCTTTTTTTAAGATATGGAAACAGTCAAGCTGACAATTGATGGAAAAGAAGTGACCGCTCCCAAGGGCGAGTTGCTGATTGAAGCGTGCGAGATGCACGGCACTTATTTGCCGCGCTTTTGCCACTTTCGCGGACTGACGCCACAGGCTTCGTGCCGCATGTGCGTCGTGCGCGTAGACAATCCGAAAATTCCCAAGCTGCAAACGGCCTGCACCATGCCGGTTTCTGAAGGCATGGTCGTCACGACCAAGTCGGAAGAAGTCGAAAGCGTACGGGCGGCGATGGTCGAGTTTCTGCTCGCCAACCATCCGGTTGATTGCCCGGTATGCGACCGCGCGGGCGAGTGCGAATTGCAGGATCAGACCTTCGGCTATGGCGAAGACCGCACGCGGTCGCAATACGACGACAAGGAAGTGGAACTCGAACGCCAGATTTCGCCTTTCATTTACAACGACCCGCAACGTTGTGTGACTTGCAAACGCTGCACGCGCGTGTGTGAAGAATGGATGGATGAAAACGCCATCACCGTGCTGAATCGCGGCGCTTCAACAATCATCAGCGCGTTTAGCGGATGGGTCGAATGCTCCGATTGCGGCAAGTGCGTAGACGTTTGCCCGACCGGCACGTTGTTGCATGTGCCTTATAAATACGTCGCGCGCCCGTGGGATTTGAAACAAGTTCCGACGGTTTGCAACTTCTGTTCAGACGGCTGCTCAATGCTGGCTGGTACGCGCAACGAGGAACTTGTGCGCACCGTCGCGAGGGATGGACGCGGACGCACTGCCGAAGGCATCAATCACGATTTCTTGTGTTCGCTGGGTCGTTACACGATTGATTACGTTCACAGCCAGGAACGCCTGAAACGTCCGATGATTCGGCGCGGCGACACGCTCGTGCCCACGACGTGGGACGAAGCGTTGAGCTTCGTGGCAAGCAAGCTGAATGAAATCAAAGCCGCGAACGGAGCCAATTCCGTTGGCGTAATTTCAGCCGCGCGCTTGTTGAACGAAGACCAATACGCACTGAAGAAATTCGCTACGCACGCGCTCGACAGCCAGCACGCAGACTTTTATCACGACGATGACGAAGTTGATCTCGCAGCGTTTTTCAAACACGGAGCGCCGACGATTGCGACGCAGGAACATCTGCAAAACGCTGATGTCATCTTGTTGATTGGTTCAGACCCGAACGAAGAAAATCCGCTGACGGCGTTTTCGATTCGTTGGGCGGTGCGCCAAAAGTCTGCGCAGTTGTTCACGGTGAATTCCATCGCTTCGCGGTTGGAGCGCCAAGCGACCAAAGCCTTGCGCGTACGCGAAGGCAGCGAAGCCGCGATCATTCAAGCGTTGCTCGACGAAGCGAAAGTTGATGACGCAGCCGCTGCGTTGGGCGTGAAAGCCGAAGACGTAAAAGCGATTCGCAAAGCCGTCGCCGAAGCGGGCAACGTCGTTGTCGTATTCGGCGATGAATTGCGCGGCGCGGCGGTCGAAGCCTTATCGCTGCTCGAAAGCGTATTGCCCGCGAATGTGGAGACGGCTACGGCGGCGCGTGCTGCCTATGTTGACGGGTTGCAACGCGAAGTGCGTTCGACGAACTCTACGCAAAAGCCTTCGGTCAACAACAACCCGTACACTTACATCGTCGAACATCCGGTGCTGAAAGTCGGAGCCGACCGTGTGACGACCGCAACCAAGTTCGCGTTCCTGCCGTTGGTGCGATATTCGAATTCGATGGGCGCTACGCAAATGGGCTTGGGCGCTGAAGGTCTGCATGCCAAAGCGATGTTGAGCGCGGCAGGCAGTTCGATCAAAGCTCTTTACGTCGCGGGCGAAGACCTCGTGGCGAAAGCCAATGGCGATGCTGCTTCAGTTCGCGCGCAACTCGGCAAGCTCGATTTCTTAGTCGTTCAAGACATGTTCCTGAGCGAGACCGCCGAACTCGCCGACGTAGTTTTCCCTGTGACCAGCTTTGCCGAAGCGCAAGGCACGCAGGTCAACAACGCTTCGCAGGTGCAATTCGTTCGCCGCGCGATTCCGCCGGTTGGGCAGTCGCGTCCCGACTGGATGGTAACGGCTTCGATTGCCAAGCTGATGAATGTTGACCTCGGTTTTGGCGGACAACTCAAAAACGTATTCAAAGAGATTGCCGAAAACGTTGCCGGTTACGCGGGCTTGTCGCACAACCAACTGGCGAATGAAGGCGCGAAAGCAATTGTGCAACCCGCGCCGAATGGCGTTGACGCTGCCGACGTAAAAGACCGTTTGGTTTCGCAAGTCGCACAAATCAATCGCAACCTTGCCGTAGACAACGCGGCAATGACGGCGCAAGCGGGCGTGCGGTTAAAGACGCGCTACACGACGATCACGCGCCACTCAAACATGCTTACGCCCGACGTGAGCGAGGTTAAGGTGTTTCCGGCGTGATGACGTAGCGCAGACTTCAGTCTGCGACAGTAGCGTGGACTTTAGTCCGCGCATCACGCCATCGTCACACCATTACGCGCGGACTAAAGTCCACGCTACGACGCAGACTGAAGTCTGCGCTACGACGAGTTATGGAAGAGTTTCTCAAAACCAATCTTTTACACCCCAACGTCGCGTGGCTCGTTGAAGCCTCGATCAAGATGGTCGCGTTCTGGCTGTTCGTCACGCTGGTCGTAGCCTATACGACGTATGCCGAACGGCGGGTGCTGGCGGTCATTCAAAACCGTTTGGGGCCGAATCGCGTAGGGCCGTTCGGCCTGTTGCAACCATTTGCCGAACTGCTGAAGTTCATCTTCAAAGAAGACCTCGTACCGCTCGCCGTCAACAAATGGCTTTATATCGCGGCTCCGGCGGTATCGTTGGTTCCGGCGATGATGGTGCTGATCGTTTATCCGTTCGGGCCTGAAGTCACGATTCCGATTCTCAACATCAAGGTGCCGCTTTACGTCACGCACATGAATGTCGGGTTGATGTACGTGTTGGCGCTGACCAGCTTGGGCGTATACGGCATCGTGATTGGCGGCTGGGCGTCGAATTCAAAATACTCACTGTTGGGTGGGCTGCGTTCGTCGGCGCAAATGATTAGTTACGAACTCGCGCTGTCGCTTTCGCTGGTCGCTGTGATTTTGCAAGTGGGTACGCTCGATCTGGTCAAGATTGTCGAAGCGCAATCAGGTTGGGGCGGCATGCGTTGGAACATCTTCGGTTTAATGGGGACGGGCTTTATCGCTTTCTGGATTTATCTCATCAGCGCGATTGCCGAAACCAATCGCGTACCGTTCGACTTGCCTGAAGCTGAAACCGAATTAGTCGCGGGCTTTCACACCGAATACAGCGCGTTGAAATTCGCCCTGTTCTTTCTGGCTGAATACGTGAATATGACCACGGTGTCGGTGCTGGCGACCGTGATGTTCCTGGGCGGTTGGAACGGCCCACTGGTCGCGCAATTCCCGTGGCTGGGCATTTTCTATTTCATCGGCAAAGTCTTCTTCTTCCTGTTTTTGTATATCTGGTTGCGCGGTACGTTGCCGCGTTTGCGTTACGACCAGTTGATGAATTTCGGCTGGAAGTTTTTGCTGCCTGCCGCGTTGTTCAACATCTTGTTGGCGGCGGTGATCGCCCTGATTGCATATTAGTACTTTTAGGTAAGCCAGCGAGACGCTGGCGATCCGACTTGCCTGCGGGACGCAGGCGCACCTTTGTAACGTTATGGATTTAGTAACCCAAATATCGCAATCCATTCCTGCGATTTTGTTTTTCGCGACGGCGGCGTTGGCGGTGGTGGCGGCGTTTAATGTCATCCTGCAACGCAATCCGATTTATAGCGCGATTGCGTTGATCGTAGTGATGATGGCGCTGGCAGGCGTCTTTCTCACCCTGGCGTCGCCTTTCATCGCAGCGATTCAGGTGATTGTTTACGCCGGAGCGATCATGGTGCTGTTCGTGTTCGTGATTATGTTGCTCAACGTGCGCGCCGAAGAGTCTATCACCGACAAGGTCAAGTATTTGAAATTCGTCGCGCCCGCCTTGTTCATCGCGTTGCTGGCCGAAGTCGGTGCCATCGTCGGCGCGATTGACGCCGTCGCCAAGCCCGCGATCAGCGCCAACACGGTTGCCGATCCGTCAAAGGTGAACGGTACGGTTGAGAGCATCGCGCAGGCCATGTTCACAACTTATCTGCTGCCGTTCGAAGCGACCTCGGTGTTGATCTTGATGGCGATTGTGGGTTCGATGCTGCTCGCCAAACGCGAAACGCCCGAAGAGGCGAAAATGGCTTACGACGCCGCCCGCGATTATCGGGAGCAAGCGGATTAAGGATGGTGCGCCAGCGTCCCGCTGGCAGTCGGGCCGCGAGCCTCTGGCTCGCCAGCTTTGAAAATGCACTTATCTGATTCAACGGGTACGAGCCAGCGAGACGCTGGCGGCCCGACGGCCTGCGGGATGCAGGCGCACCCAGTGGAGACACTTCGTTATGTTACCGGTTTCTTTCGGACTAGCTTTATTACAAACCGCAGAGATTGCGGGCGCACCTTTGAACATCAAGCTCTCGTGGTGTCTGGCGTTGAGCGCCGTGCTGTTCACCATCGGCGTCGCAGGCGTATTAGTTCAACGCAACGTCATCGTACTGTTTATGTGCGTCGAACTGATGCTGAACGCGGTGAACCTTACGCTCGTAGCCTTTTCGCGCTTTCTGGGCGACATCACCGGACAGCTTTTTGTCTTCATCGTCATGACCGTCGCTGCCGCTGAAGCCGCCGTCGGCCTCGCAATCATCATCTCGCTGTTCCGCAACCGCGAAACGCTGAACGTAGACGAAGCGGATTTATTGAAACTCTAAGTTGCTAGTGCTTAGTGGCTGGTAGCTAGTGGCTAGTGGCTAGTTGAGGAAATTCCCAACTAGCTACTTTCTCCCTAGCCGCTCGCCACTAAAAGCTAACCACTAATCACTATGCTTAAATGGATTACTCTCGCGCCGCTGGTTGGCGCGATCTTAAATGGATTTCTCGGCAAACGACTCGGCGAACGGTTCGTGAGCATCGTCGCGCCCGCGTCGGTCTTCGTGTCGTTCGTACTCGCGGCGTTGTCGTTCAGCGGCTTGTTGAGCAAGACGCCCGACGCTGACGGAGTACGCCGCGTCACCGAAGTCTGGTTCACCTGGCTCAACGTCGGAACATTTCGCGCCGACTTCGGCTATCTCGTAGACCCGCTCTCAGGCATTTACATTCTCTTCATCACTTTTGTCGGCTTCCTGATTCACGTATACGCGACGGGCTATATGAAAGGCGATCCGGGCTTTTACCGGTTCTTCACCTATCTGAACCTGTTTATGTTCATGATGCTGACGCTGGTGCTAGCCGATAATCTGTTGCTGCTTTTCGTCGGTTGGGAAGGCGTAGGTCTCTGCTCTTATCTGCTCATCGGTTATTACATTAAGAAGAAAGAAGCGGGCGACGCGGCGAAGAAAGCCTTCATCGCCAACCGCGTAGGCGATCTTTCTTATTCAGTCGGATTGTTTTTGATCTTCGCTACGTTTGGCTCGATCAGTTTCGTAGCCAAAGGCGATGTCGCCAGTTTCCTTTCGCAAGCCTCTACGACTACGACCGTAGCCGCTTTCACCTTCACCTTGATCGCGCTTTTACTGTTCGGCGGTGCGACGGGCAAGTCCGCCCAGATTCCGCTGTTCGTATGGCTGCCCGACGCGATGGCTGGCCCGACGCCTGTGTCGGCTTTGATCCACGCGGCGACGATGGTTACGGCGGGCGTATACCTCATCGCGCGTTGCAGCGCCGTTGTCGTCAAATCGCCCACCGCAATGTTGGTCATCGCCTTGATTGGCGCGGCCACCGCGATCTTTGCGGCTTCGATTGGACTCGCGCAAAACGACATCAAGAAAGTGCTGGCTTATTCAACCGTCTCGCAGCTTGGTTACATGTTCCTTGCTTGCGGCGTAGGCGCTTTCGGCGCAGCCATCTTTCACGTCATGACGCACGCTTTTTTCAAAGCCCTCTTGTTCCTCGGCTCCGGTTCGGTGATTCACGGCATGCATCACGAACAGGACATGCGATACATGGGCAATCTGAAAAAGTACATGAAAGTGACGTGGGTGACGATGATGATCGGCTGGCTGGCGATCTCTGGTTTCCCGCTGCTGTCAGGCTTTTTCAGCAAGGACGAAATTCTTTGGAAGACCTATTCGACCGAAGTCTTTCCCGCTGGCACGGGTACGTTGTTGTGGTTTGTCGCTGCGCTGACGGCGTTGATGACTGCGATTTATATGACGCGAATGATGGTCATGACTTTCTGGGGCGAAGAGCGTTACGACGGCTCGCCTGAAATTCACGGCCACGGCCATGACGATCATGGACACGGTCACGACGATCACGGTAGTCACGGCCATGGACATCACGGACATTTCACGCCGCACGAATCGCCGTTGAGCATGGTGTTGCCGCTCGTGATTCTCGCCGCGCTTTCCGTCGCAGGCGGTTGGGTAGGCATTCCCGCTGCGATGGGCGGATCGAACCACTTTGAACATTTTCTCGAACCATCGCTCGCGCACGCTCAACCAGCGGCGGCGCATGGTGCTGCTGATGCACACGGTGCAACAGGCGCGACGACGGCTGCTGCTGCTTCACACGGCGCGGCTACGCACGACACTTCGCTTGAGCTTGGCTTGACGGGCGTATCCGTCATCTTAGGTTTCTTAGGCATCGCCATCGGTTGGTTTATCTTTAAGAAAAATCCGCTCAAAGACATGCCCGACGTGCTCGAAAACAAATGGTACGTGGATGAGGTTTATGAAGACGCGATTATCAATCCCATCGAAAACACTTCGCGCAACGTCTTGTGGAAGATCGTGGACGTGAAATGGATTGACGGTTACGTCAACGCGCTGGCAGGCAGCTTCGGCGCGCTCGCAGGCATTTTGCGTACGACGCAAACCGGCTTTGCGCGCAGCTACGCCGCCGTGATTCTGGCGGGCGCGGTCGTAGTGATCGGCTATTTTATTTCTGTGTTGGCGCGCTAGCGTGTCCATCGGGACAGACTACGCTTCGTGCCGCAATGTGTTGAAAGGAAGTATCAAGATGGCAACACAAACAGTGACAGTGCAAGTAGATCAAGGCATGGCTGACGTGGTGCGAGCCTTGATGTCAGAGATCGAAGCGTCAGGGAAGTCTACGGCTGATTTTCTGGATCAGATGGAAGCCTCTCAACAGGCGCTTTTAGTGGAAAGAGAAAACGGCAAAACGTTGGTTAAGGTGACGGAAGACTCTGAGTTATCCGAAACCAGAAAAGCCGTTCGCCTTGCGTTAGACGATATGGATGCCGGTAGGGTGAAGCCGTTTGACGAGTTCGCCCGTGAGATGCGCCAGCGTTTTCCCTTTCTGGCAGCTTTGCCCGAACGAAAATGAACTATCAACTCGTAGTGACCCGAGTAGCTCAGGTTGATGCGATTGATATTTGTTATTGGCTCTCTGATACAACATCAGTCGAATCGGGGCTTCGATGGTACGCAGAATATGAAGCCGCTGTTGACAGCTTGCAGACCTTGCCTTTGCGTTGTCCGTTGGCGCGCGATGTTCAGGGCGAGAGGCGGGCAGTGCGCCAGCTTCTTTTCGGTCAGTACCGCTTGTTGTTTGCAGTGGAAGGGAACGTGGTTACGGTTCTAAATGTGATGCACCAGAAACAGCAACCTCGTTCGTAGCTCCCGTTATTCGTCGTAACAGCCTTGCATGTGTTTGATCTGTTGAAGGAACACAAAGATGACAACACCAGACCTGCAAACGATGGATGATGATGAATGGGCTGCTATCGAAGAAGGTTTAGAAGATATTGAGCAAGGGCGGGGTTTACACGCTGGAAGAAGTTAATGCCGAGTTGCTCCAAAAGTTTCCGTTTCTGACAAGAGCGAAAGAAAAGGCTGCGCTCGTCAACGAGCAAGCAAAATGACTTTATGAATTGGATTACGATCACAACTTATTTGCCCTTGCTCGGAGCCGTCGCGCTTCTCTTGCACGGCATGTTTTGGAGCGGCAAGCGCGAGCAGGAACGTCTCGATAACGAGTACCGCTGGCTGACGTTGATTATCACGCTGGTGACGTTCGCGGCTTCGATACCGATCTTGTTGGCCTTCAACAGCGCGCAAGCTGGCCCGCAAATGGTAGTCAAGCAGTCGTGGATCACTTCGTTTGGCGTGAGCTATCACACCGGCGTAGACGGCTTGAGCATCTGGCTCGTGTTGCTGACGACGTTCCTGATGCCGATTTCGATTCTGGCGAGTTGGCATGTGGGCAAGCGCGTACGCGAATACATGATCTTTCTGCTGATTCTCGAAACGGGGATGCTGGGCGTATTCGTCGCGCTGGATATGTTCCTGTTCTACCTGTTTTTCGAGATCACGCTCATCCCGATGTATTTCCTCATCGGCGTATGGGGCGGGGAACGGCGCATTTACGCAGCGGTCAAGTTTTTCATTTACACGGTTGTCGGCTCACTGCTGATGCTGGTCGCCATCATTGCGGTCTATTACCTGAACGGCGGCACGACTTTCGACATCGTCGAAATCACGAATAACTTCGCGGCGCATCGCAACACGCTGATGAGCGTACCCGTGCAACGCATGTTGTGGTTCGCTTTTGCGTTGGCGTTCTTGATTAAGGTTCCGCTGTGGCCGCTGCATACGTGGCTGCCCGACGCGCACGTCGAAGCGCCGACCGCCGGTTCGATCATTCTGGCGGGCGTACTTTTGAAGATGGGTACGTATGGCCTGATGCGGTTTAACCTGCCGCTGTTCCCTGAAATCTCACGCGAAGCGGCTCCCATTGTAATGACGCTCGCCGTCATCGGAATTATTTATGGTGCGCTCGTGGCGATGGTTCAGCCCGATATGAAAAAGCTGGTCGCTTATTCATCGGTGAGCCACTTGGGCTTTGTCGTACTCGGTATTTTCTCGTTCACCGAACTCGGCTTGCAGGGCGCGTTGTATCAAATGCTCGCGCACGGCATCTCGACCGGCGCGTTGTTCTATTGCGTAGGCATCGTTTACGAACGCCGTCACACGCGGCTGATTGCCGAATACGGCGGACTGGCGACGCCGATGCCGCAATACTCGACGATCTTCATCATCGTCTCGCTCGCCAGCTTGGGCTTGCCGCTGTTGAACGGATTCATCGGCGAGTTTCTGATTTTGATCGGCACGTTCACGGCGACGGTTCCTTACGCGAAGCTGTTCGCGGTGCTGGCGGGCTTGGGCGTAATCCTCTCGGCAGTTTATTTGCTGTGGATGTTGCAGCGTGTGCTGTTCGGCGAAATCACGAACAAGGAAAACGCCGAACTTGAAGACCTCGATAAACGCGATCTGTTCGGACTCGTGCCGCTCGTGATTCTGGCGCTGGTGATGGGCGTGCAACCGATGCGGTTTTTGAACGCTACGCAAGCGACGATCAGCAAGCTCGAACAGCAAGTTAGAAATCCTAAGGAAGTTAAAGCACAGCAACTGCGCGCGGCGAAATAAGCCGGTGCGCCTGCGTCTCGCAGGCAGTCGGGCCGCGAGCATCTTGCTCGCCAGTTTGGAAAAACATTACTCGGATATTCGAGTCGGTAAGCCAGCGAGACGCTGGCTTACCGACAGCCAGCGGGACGCTGGCGCACCATCAAAATGTTAGTTGATCTCAATACACTCAATTCACTGAATCTCGACAGCAAAGCGATTCTGCCCGAAACGATCGCGGCGGTGGCAGGCGTCGTATGCATGCTGGCCGATGCGCTGTCAGGCAAAAACGCGCGCAAGGTTTGTTCCGCTGTCGCCATTGTCGGCCTCGTCGCAGCGTTGCTCGCGTTGTTCAGCTTGTGGTCAGGCGCAGGCTCAACCGAAGCCTTCAGCGGAATGGTCGTGAACGACAAGCTGCGGCTTTCGTTTTCGTTCATCAC
>JABFSD010000765.1 GCA_013140935.1 Acidobacteriota bacterium | reverse complement strand
GTGCGCAGGTCGTTGTTGATGACGGCGCGATACTGACAACGCGAAGCCCCCGGTATCTGGAAGCTCACGCCTTTCTCGGCATCGTCGTACATCAAGCCGAATAGGCCGAACAGCGTTGATGCGGCTGATGCGAAACTGCCGCCGATGCGGTCTACGATGAGCAAGGTGTCGTTGCCGTCGGCCCGCGCTTGCAGGTTCGACGAAGCGATTACGCGCGGCAGCAAGTTGTAACTCACGCCGTTGAAATTCAACGTCGCACTCACCGAAGTCGCATCGCACGCTGGCAAGCCGCCCGCAATCGCCGACACGGCTTCTGCGCCGAGATTGGTCATGTGTCCCGAAGCGAACTTCACGAACTCATCGCCGATGAGGAAGTTGAAGTTGATCGGACAGCCCAAAGCATCCGTTGCAATCGCCATCAGATAGCCCGTCGTACCCGGATCAATATCCGACGCCAACACTGATGCCGTTTGATTCGCGGTCAAACAGATGAACGAGTCGGCCACGCTGCACGAAGAGCCGTCCACAAAGAACAGGTGTACGTTCGCGCCGCGCGAGCCGTGCGTATTGGTGATGCTCAGCCGCGTGTTTTGCGACGCGCCGTTCGCTGCGTCTGACGTATAAACCGGATAGATTAATACCGAACCCGGTTTCTGATCGCTGATCTGCGATTGCGGCCCGTGCGGCAAGCCGGGGCCTAAGGCCGGACAGTTCACCGTCAAACTGGCGTCAACGCTGCGCGTAATCACGCCGAATACCGCTGTCGTCGTCGCGGTCAAGACTTGCCCGCTGATGACGTCATTGGCGAGTTGCGCCTGATAGTTGTAAGTCAGCGTCTGGCCGGCAGGAATCGTGTTGTTCGTCCACGACACCGTCGTCGCATTGATCGTACACGTAGCGATGTTCGAGACGCAGCTTCCCGGAATGCCGACGATGCCCGGCGGCAGCGCCGTCGTCACCGTACCGGTTTGCGCTACGGCAGACGTATTCGTCACGCTGGCAGAACCGTTCACCAGATCGCCCGGCCCGTTGCAGGCCAGCGGGTCAACCAGCGTCATTGTCGGCACGGGCGTGAATTGCGTCACGGTAATCGTGAAGGTACAGCTTGCCATATTGTTCGCCGCGTCCTTGGCCGTACACGTCACCGTCGTCGTGCCAATGGCGAAGGCACTGCCACTTGGCGGCGTGCAAGTTACTGTCACAGCCCCCAGACAGTTATCCGTCGTGGTCGGCGCAGCAAACGTCGCCGCCGTCGCCGAGCCATTGGGCGCAGACGGAATGGTTTGATCGGCAGGGCAAGTGATCGTCGGCGGAGTCGTATCCAACACCATTACGGTAAAGCTACAGGTCGCCGTGTTCATACGCGCATCGGTGGCCGTACACGTCACCGTCGTCGTGCCTAACGCGAAGGTAGAACCGCTTGCCGGTGAACACGTCACCGTGACCGCGCCCGGACAATTATCTGTCGCCGTCGGCGTGACGTAAGTGACCACGGCATTGCACGCCGCTCCCGCACTCACTGTGACATTCGCCGGACAGGTGATTACTGGCAGAGTCGTGTCGTTGACCGTCACGGTGAACGCGCAAGTCGTACCCGGTGGCGCAGGCGCGACCGCCAGTCCGTTTAACACTGAACCGAAAAGAGCGCCAAGATTGGTTGCCGCACCTGTCGCCAGATTGATTGAGTAAAGTTCTCGGTTGGGGTTAGAACCCACTCTCAACGAGGCGTAAGCCACACCGCACGGTGAAATATCGAAGTTCGCGCTTTCAGGGTCTGCGGCCACACCCAGCGGCCCGACGTTGGTGAGCGTACCGTTATTGGGCGGGCTTTGAATGACGAGCATATCGGTGTTGACATCAATGCCATAAAGCGTCGTCGTCGTCGCTCCCGCTACGTTATTGCTATAAGCCACCGCCTGGATATTGGGGTTACCGGGGTTGAGGTTCGTGTCAACTAGCACGATACCGGTGTCGGGATGGATGCGCAGGTTAGCGCCATCTGTGGAAACCACACGGATCCGATCAGCCACCGGGTTGACATCAAAACCGATAACAGTGGCGCTAAACACAAAGGTGCTGCCGACCTGCGTGGCTGCCCCGGTCGTCGTGTTGATGGTCAACAGGCGTGATGTGCTGCCAGCCAAGCCCAAGCCGTAAAGCACACCGTTGGCCGGACGAAAATCAATGCCACGAACAGTCTCGCCTGAATTCAGTCCGGTAATGGTGACTTGCGGCGTATGTGTGCCTGGAGTAGCGGGGTCGAAGGTAAAGAAAGAGTTGTTGATGGTGAACGCGTAAATCGTATTGCACACAGTCGGGGTGACACCGCAATTGACCGTCGTCGTACCCAGCGCAAAAGTCCCCCCGGAGGGCGGCGAGCAAATCACCGTGCCGCAGGTTCCGCTGGTCGTAGGCGCAGGATAAGTCACGACCGCATTGCACGCAGCGCCCGCACTCACCGCGATATTCGCCGGGCAAGTGACCGAACATGCCCCACAGGTCACCGTCGCGATATTCAACGACCAACTATTGAGCGTACCTGTGTCGGATGGCGCGGTGTCGGCGACGGTCAGCGTCCAGGTGCCGTTGGGATTTTCGCCGATGAATGCGCCCAGCGCTTCTTCGGGAACCAGCGGCGTGCGCGTCACCAGGTTGGTATAAACCGTATCAGTGACCAGATTGCTGGCGGCGAAAGTGTTGGACGGAAACGGCACCTGATTGCCCAAATCATTTTTGTCGCCCCAGGTCGTACCGGCAAAGACGTTGTCATTGCCGCCGCCGTTGTTGCTGGTCAGCGTCACAATCGTACCGGCAGGCGAAGTGAGAGTGGCTTGTATGTCGCCGCTAAACGCATGCGTGATGTTGGTGAAGGCGGTGAGACTGCCGATGACCGCACCGGCTCCGGCAATGTCGATAGTCGAAGTGATCGAACCTGCGTTGTCGGGAATGGCCTGGGCGGTGTTATTGCTGCCCGCGCCCGGAGCTGCCGCCATCGGCGCGCTCGGCGGCGTCGCCAGCGTCAACGACCAGTTCGCCAGCGAGCCAGTGTCGACCGTCCCATCATCAAAGATTCTTAGCGTCCATGTGCCGTTCGGGTTTTCGCCGATGAAAGCTGCCAGTTTGTCTTCGGGCGCGAGCGGCGTCGCTACGACGTTATTCACGTAGAGGT
>JABFSD010000647.1 GCA_013140935.1 Acidobacteriota bacterium | reverse complement strand
TCGGCAGCGGCCAAACGCTCTTCTACCGTTGGTTCCGCCGCGAACGTCGCCAACGGCAAAGCCATTGTTCCGAGCAGCGCATAAGCCGCGCCGCGTAAATTCTTCTTCATAACTGGTGCCTCCAAAATAGGGATGATTAGTACTGCGTGGTGCGCCAGCGGGACGCTGGCGCACCTCAACCATCGAAGGCCGTCCAAACATTGCGGAAAGCCTTCCGAAAAAAAACTTAGTTGTGGGGATTACGAAAAACCTCTCACTGAACCGTCGCGGTTTTGTCGCTCAACGCTTCGTAAAGAGCCGTTTCAATTTGCGGAAGCTGCTCGTCGGTCAGCTTTCGACCGGAGGCTTCTGTGATGTAAAAAATATCGAGCGCCAAATGCTTTTCCGTAGCGACTTTGGCAAATGAAATATCCAAATCGAGCGAAGCCAGCGCGCTCGCAATGCGAAAAGCCAAGCCCAGTCGGTCACTCGCGCGCACTTCGAGAATCGTGCGTTTTTCTGACGATTGATTGTCCCAAAAGATTTTGGTCGGAACCGCCGCCGCTTTTTTCTTGCTATAACGCGTCGAGGAAGCCTGCGCACGCAAGCGTTTCGCTACGGCTTCTGTCACGTTCATCTCACCTGTCAGCGCACGCTTAAGATGATCGTCAATCTGTTCCCAGCGTTGCGGATCGCTCAACGGCTCGCCTACGGAATCGGAGACTTTGAACGTATCCACGATGATGCCGTCGGCGCGCGTGTTGAGACTGACGCTCAGGATGTTTACGCCTTGCGCGGTCAGCGTGCCCGCCACGTTGGCAAAAAAGCCGCGCCGGTCGCGTGCGCAAATGTGCAAGTCAGTGCAACGCGATTGTGCGTTCACGCGCCAGATCGTTTTGACCGTGCGCGAATTCAAGCTGTGCGCCAGCCGAATGTGTTCAATGATCGCTTGCGGCGGCGTCAGCCGTGCATATTCATCTGGTAATTGCGCGAAATGCTTTTGCACTTCGGTTTCATCCATTTCACTCGCCAGCATCTTCACGAGGCGTTCGCACAAGGCGTCGAGCGAATGGTCTATCGCTTTTTCCGGCGCGAGCAGGGCGCGGGCTTTGATGTAAAGCTCCCAGGTCAGCGCGTCTTTCCACTCGTTCCACACATTGGGACCTACGCCGTTGATGTCGCCGTAAGTCAGCAGCGTGAGCATGTTCAACCGTTCGAGCGTACCGACTTTGTTCGTGAAATCGCGAATGACTTTGGTGTCGCTCAAATCGCGGCGTTGCGCGATGTGCGACATCAGCAAGTGCTGCTTGACCAGGAACAAAATCTGCTTGGTCTGTTCGGGTTCGAGTTGCAGCCGCGCACAAACGCGCTCGGTGATCTGCACACCTTTCTCGGTGTGACCTCCGCCCAAGCCTTTGCCGATGTCGTGCATCAGCAAACCCATGTGCAACAAGGCCGGATCGCCGATTTCGCTATAAAGATTGCGATAGCGTTCGAGGTGTTTGTTGCGCGAATTGACTAACTCATCCAGCACTTCAATCGTGCGGATGGTGTGTTCGTCCACCGTGAAGCGATGATAAAGATCGTGTTGCACGAGGCAGGTGATGCGTCCGAATTCAGGCAGGAACTTGCCCAGAAATCCGAGTTCATGCATCGCGCGCAACCCCGTCGCCACTTTGCCTTTGACGCGCAACATTTTCAGAAAGGATTGCGCCGCGTCAGCGTCGGCGCGAAACGGTTTATTGATGAAATGCAGATTGACCTGCACCGCGTCTTGCAAATTCGGACTGAAGGGAGCGCCCGTCGCTTGCGCATAACCGAAAGCCAGCATCATCCGCTGCCCGTCGAGTTCAGGTGCAGCTCTGTCTAAATCCAGCACGCCGTTGTTGAGGACGAATCCGCCAATGGCGGGCATCGCCTTCGCGCGGCTGAACCAACTCTTTTTCGTATGCTTGGCGAGTGCCTTTTGCAGATGCGCGTCACACAGCCGATGCAGCCGTTGCGCGTGCAAGTAATAGTCGCGCATGAAACTTTCCGACGCCTGCATCTCCGTCGAGTCTTTATAACCGAAGCTGCGCGCGACCTGTTGTTGCAAGTCGAGCGTCAACGAATCGGTGCGTCGCGCCGTGGCGAAATGCATTTCGTTGCGCACGCGCAGCAAAAAATCATACGCCGCCGTCATCGCTTTGGCGTCGCTTTCTGAAATCGTTTCGTCAACGACCAGATCGAGCAGATGGGCTTTGCCATAAGCCGCGCGCGTCGCCCACAACAACGTATGCAATTCACGTAAGCCGCCAGCAGTCTCCTTAACGTTCGGCTCTTGCAAACAGGCTACGTTGCCGAATTTCTCGTAACGTGCCGTGCGATCGGCCAGAACTTCATCCAGCAAAGCTCGCTGCTGGCGGCTATATATTTCCTCGTCGAGACGTTCGACGAGGGATTCGAATAAGGTTTCGCTGCCCCAGAGCAGCCGCGCATCAATCAACGAATTGCGCGTGACAGAATCATCTTTCGCTTCAGCCAGACACTCGGCGAGCGAACGGTTGCTGTGGCCTACGCTAAAGCCCATGTCCCACAGCAGGTAAAGCATCTTTTCGCTGAGGACGCCCGCACTCGCCGCGTCGCGCTTGGCGTTGTGCAAGAACATCACATCAATGTCGGAATGCGGCGCGAGTTCACTGCGTCCGTAACCGCCCAACGCCACCACGGCGAATTGCGCATTGGCTACGTCGGGCTTGGTCGCGGCAATTTCGTGGAAAGCGGTTTGTGCAATGCGCTGAATCAGCAGGTCTACGATCAAGCTGCGCGCAGCCACGATCTGCGAACCGCTGATGCCGAAGCGATGCCGCAAGTGCAAACGCTGCGTTTCGATCTTCAAAAACTTTTTGAGCGCCGCGAGCCGCTCCACGCCCGCCGGTTGCGTCTCGATCTTGCGCAGCTTCTCGGTGGCGTGTTGTTTGATGATCTCGAAATTAACTTGCATCGCGTTTGGTTCACTTCTGTGTGCTTGTTTCCGCCGAACCTAGAGCAAGCTCAATGCCACAGGCCAGCCAGCGAAGAACAACGCACGAAATCGCCTTTGTTTACAGGCAGATGGTGAAGTTTGGCAATCCCATACTCAAGCACTACGAAGATGCAAGCGTCAAACAAAAACGTATGGAGAGCTTTACTTAACAACAATTATGTCCCTTCCAATAACAATGGCAGCCCAACTACGCTCAACTGCTGGAGGAATCATCGGAAGGTAAAAGATAGAGTTGCGGGGAGTGCGAATTTTGCGGATCGGTTCAACAAAATTTCCGTAAAAATCTGAGAGATCTGCATCGTCCGCGTGGCCGTGAATGTTGGTAATGATATAGGGTGAGTTGCCAGCCATGTGCGACTGAACCAACAATTCTGTCGCTCAGTATTACTCAATCAACATTTCTGTCTAGCTTTTTTCTTTCTTTCTGCTACCGCTGGGTGACCTTGAAGGGATTGGGCGGCACAGTTTCATTAAACGGCTAACTCATTCATTTGTTTTCTCTTGGCTTCGTTACGCCTTCTTTGGGGTGACGGGGGGTGACGGATAATTCCCTTGCCAGTGCCACGGGTGCAGGCTACAATCGCCGCGCTTTTGCGCCACTTGTTTATGAGTCGCGGTAAATGGATTGAGATTTCGGCGTGGCAAAAAAAGCGCGCCCCGAAATTCATCACATACGACGAAGCCTCCAGACAGCCCGTGTAAGTTTCCGATACGGCAAATTTCTCCTGATCCCCCGTGCTTCGCTGCCCTGCGACGCAATCAATCAGGATGACGTAGCGGAAAATCATTCAGACAGGCTGACAGGCTGACAGGCAGAAAACAAGAATATTGCCCCTACGATTGGTTTTCCCACTAACAGAATCAAGAGCAAGCGTTTGGGCTTGTTCGTCACCCTCGATACCCACGTATTCAAAGAAACTGGAAGAGAAAAGAGAAATCAAATGAGAGTCATTTGCTCAAAGTGCCAATTTGAAAATCAAGCAGACCCGAATGCCAGTCGTGTCGTATGCGCCCGCTGTGCCACTATCATTGACGTAGCAATGGGCGACAATTTCAGCGGCGGCGGATATGGCAGCAATAATTTGCCCAGCGGCAACACCGGGAATTTCGGCAATCCCAACAGCGGCAATTTCGGCGCGAATTACAGCAGCGGTTATGAACAGACCATCCGTCCGGGCGCTTATCCGCCCGCGCCCGTCAGCCGTCCGCAATTGCCGGAAGGCGATGTTTACGCCACGCGCATTGACGACGATTTCGACGACGTACTCGACATTCCGCGTCCGAACAATCAGTTGCAAAGCTACCAATACAATGAAACCAATCCGGCTTTTGACGATGTCTTCACTTCGCCTGGAGGCGGTTACCCCTCACCTGGCGGCGGTTACGAAACACTGGTAGACGCGCGTCCGGCTGACCCTTATCAACAACCCACTCCTTATCAACACCCCACCCCCTATCAACAGCCCAACGCCTATCAGCAACCGAACGCTTATCAGGCGAACGCTTATCAACAGGGTAATGCGTATGACGCCACGCCAAATTTTGATCAACCGAATTACGGCGCGCAGCAATCAGACGCTGAGTTCATGGGATGGCCGGTGTTGCCCGAAGACACGACCGATCCGGGCATTCCGCCGAGTTCCGCGTTCAGCAAAAAGAGCGGCTTGCTCAAAGGTGCGTTGATGCTCGGAGCCGCTGCCCTTTTATTATTTTTAGGTTATTCGTGGATTTTCGGCGGCAAGAAAACAACGACGACGAAACCGCCTGCTACCGTGGCAGTGGAAGACCCCGGCGGAACCGGTGAGGTCGCCACGAACACCGGAGGAACGACTCCTGCTAACGGTTCAGCCACGGGCGGCGCGGGTCTGGTAGGGCCAACGGGCCAATCTCCCAATGGCGTAAAACCCGTAATCATTCCGCCTAGCACGAACAACTCGGATCCGAAAGCGGGCAAAGCCGCCGCGACTGTGTTACCGCCCAAAACGACCAGCACCGTTGCGCCGCCTGCGGTTGCCACGGTGCCGAAACCGCCGCCCGTTGCACCTGCGGTTTTGACCACGCCGAACAAAGGCAACATCACGATTCAAGCCGGGTCGTATAGCGATCAGGCACAAGCCAGCCAGCGCGTGAGTGCGCTCAAGGCTGCCGGTGTGGACGCGCGCGTCGTCAGCGCCGACATTCCCGGTAAAGGCAAGTGGTATCGCGTACAGGTCGGTCGCTTCCCTTCGCGCGAAGCGGCGTCGAGTTACGCCAACGGATTGCGCGGCAAAGGCGCGTTGTCGGAGTTTCTCGTTACGCCCACCAACTAATCACCGCAGGCAGCAGGTACATTGGTCAGGATGGACATTCTGTGAAGCGGGCTTTCGATAAATAGCCCGCTTCATTACGTTACGGAGAAGGAGACGTGGCAGTACAGCAGACACAAGTGACGCCTCTGCCTGATCGGCGCAAGCCGACTGATGCATCGCAGGTGTATTCGCAAGTCGTCGAACGTTATGCCCGTCTCTTTGACAACCCCGGCGCACGGCTGCGCTTTTTGAATAACACCCTCGCCAAACAAAACCTGCGCCAACAGGAATTGCGCCAATCGCTGAAACGCTACAAATTTCTCGAAAACACGCCGATTTACGAATGGATTATGGAAGCGCGGCTTTACAGTTCCATTCTCGAAGAGTTGCGCGCGCAATCGGTTCACGTGCCCACTCATCAACGCGCGCGGCTCGAAGACGTAGACATTCCGCTCAAAGCGCGCGTCGTATTTTTTTGCCAACGCTTTCGCCACGTCTTTTTGACAGCGGGGCTAGTTGCAGCAGGCGTCTTGCTGTTTGGCGTGTATTCGCTGGTGATGTGGTCGGGCAATAAAGTTAGCGCCTTTTTCGCTAACAAGCCTGAAACCACAGCCACGCAACCAACCGGCGAAAAAAGCGGCGAACCACCTGCGCCAAACTCGCCGACTTCAACTTCAGGTTTGTTGAATCGCTATCCAGAAAATGTCTGGCTCATTTCCAGTTCGGCGGAAAGCGAGGAATACAGCAACGGCGGACGCATACTGAGAACTTACGAAACGACCAATCGCCCGCGCTCTTATTATTTGATTCCGCGCAACTCTGAATCGGGCGGCAACCAGATTCGTCACGAACCCATCGGCATCGTTTATCACACGACGGAAAACGAATTGGGCGAATTCACGGCGGATAACAACGGTTCGATTCAACAGCAATCCACGAACATCCTGAGTTTCGTGCGGCGCCAGCGCAGCTACCATTACGTGATTGATCGTTTCGGACGCATTCATCGCATGCTGCCCGACAATCAAGCGGGCAATCACGCCGGGCATTCCATCTGGGCGGACGATAAATATATTTACGTAGGGCTGAACGATAGTTTCATCGGCATCAGTTTCGAGGCCACCGTTACGGCGGGTGAAACGGTAAAGATGATGACGCAAGCGCAAGTCTTCGCGGGCAAACAACTGACGGATATTCTGCGGTCGAAATACAAATTCGCTGACGCCAATTGCACGACACACGGCTTAATTTCAGTTGACCCCACGACGGGCACAATTGCGGCGCATTACGACTGGGCGAAAAACTTCCCCTTCGAAGCAATGGGTTTATCGGACAAATATCAGATCAAACCGGCATACATCACCGATTACGGTTTCACTTGGGATGAAACGGTACTCGCCAAAATCGGCAATGAACTTTGGCCCGGCGCATTGGCCGCCGACGCCGAATTCAAACAACGTGCGGAACGTGCGCACATCAGCGTTGACGCATTGCGACTCAAATTGCGCGAACGTTATAAAGAGCAATACGCGCGGCAGAAAGCGATGCAGGGGCAACCTGTGACGCTGCATTAAAGTTATTTCTGTTCACCTTCCTCATACGCTCTGGTCGTGCGACGACGAGCGTCTTTTCGCACCTTTAACAAGCAGTTTAAGATCAATTCACCGCTGTGAAAACGCAGTGTCAGACGTGGTTTGTCTGAGTTGCAATTTCACGGCAAAGCCATTACAAGGCTGGTTCTCTTATGCCCAAATCATCATCATCGTCAGAAGACACTCACGGAGGAACAATGTCAGAAGAGAAGAATTCCACGACACCCGCAGCGGCGGACGGGTCAGGCGAAGCCGCACTCGGTTTGGACATCGGTACGAGCCGCATCGTGCTGGCCGGTGGCCCCAACGGTCACAAGGCCCAAACCCAACTCAACGCTTTCGTCAGCGTGCCTTATTCAAAAATGACCGAAGCCATCCTGCAACAAAACAAGATGGTTTATCAGCGCAACGGCAAAGAGATGTTCGTGTTCGGCAACGACTCAGAACGCTTTGCCAGTTTCTTCAACGCCGTGCCGCGCCGCCCGATGCAATACGGCGTGCTGAACGCGCAGGAAGCGATGGGGCAGCAGATCATTCAAGCTATCATCGAATCCATGGTGCCGCGCGCCAAGAAAAACGAATTGCTTTGCTTCAGCGTTCCCGGACGCGGCGAAGGCGCTGACAGCAATCTCGTCTATCACGAATCCATCTTGAAAAACTTTCTGCAATCGCTCGGCTATGAAGCCAAAGCGATCAACGAAGGCCTCGCAGTCGTCTTTGCCGAATTGCAATCAGAGAATTTCACCGGCATCGGCATCAGTTGCGGCGGCGGCATGTGCAACGTCAGCGTTTCGTTCTTATCCGTACCGATGCTCTCGTTCAGCATTCCGAAAGGCGGCGATTACATTGATTACAGCGTGTCGCAGGTGACCGATGAATCCATCACGCGCGTGCGTCTCGCCAAAGAAGAGTCGCTCGACCTCTCGCGTCAGCCCAAAGACAAGATCGCCAGCGCGCTGCACATCTATTACGACGAAGTCATCAACCTGCTCGTCGAAAAGCTGCGCGAAGAATTCGAGGCGACCAAGCAATTGCCGAAACTCGAACGCCCAATGCCCATCGTGTTGTCGGGCGGCACCGCCAAACCGCGCGGCTTCCTGCAAAAATTCGAAGCCGCCATCAAACGCGACGGCTTTCCCGTACCCGTTTCAGAAGTCCGTCTCGCGGGCGATCCGCTCACGGCGACGGCGCGCGGTTGTTACATCGCGGCGATTTCTGAAATCCGCTAGCACGAGCTTCAACCGCTCAAATTGAAACGCGGCAGCGATGCAATTGAACGCATCGCTGCCGCGTTTGTTTTGCCGTATGCTGTAACGCGGATTACTACAGCGGATTTCATTTGTGTGAAGAGAACATTCGTGCGGTGTAGGGTGGGTTACTAACCCGCCCTACACCGCACTCTCTTCATTCAAACGAAACCCGCTGTAATCCGCGTTACAGCGTGCAAAACCGTTTTAGTGCGGCGCGACGGCTCCTGCGGCAGGCGCAACGCCCGCAGGCACAGCCGTCGTTTCCGGCAAAAAGTAAAACGTCAACCCGAGAATGATATAAACCGCCAGCAATAATACGCCTTCCATCCAGTTCGATTCGCCGTCTTGCACGATCAGCGTCATCACGGCGACTGCCGCGACGACGGCGACGACTTCGAGAATCGTGAAGTGCAAATCCATCGGCTTGCCGAACGCGTAACTCGCAAAGACCAGCGCGGGCGCTACGAACAAGGCGACTTGCATGCTCGAACCGATGGCGATGTTGATGGCTAAATCCATTTTGTTTTTGAGTGCCATCAAGACGGCGGTCGAGTGTTCTGCCGCGTTGCCGATGATGGCGACGAGGATTACGCCGACGAAAATTTCGGTCAGTCCCAATTGATGCGAAGCCGCTTCGACCGCGCCGACGAGAAATTCGCTCATCACCGCGACCAGCACCGTAGCGATCAACAGCGTCACAACCGAGCGCGTCTGGCTCCAGCCGTGCGTGCCGATGGCTTCTTCCTCTTCCTTTTCCATGTTGCCGACGTAAAGATGCGCGTGCGTCTTGAGCGAAAACACCAAACTCAACACGTAAACGATGATGAGTACGATGGCGATTTCGAAGCTCAGGTTTTGTTCGCGCTCGACCGGATAGTTGCGCACGATCAAGTGAAAGATCGCGGGCAGCAACAGTGCAATCGCCGACAGCGCCAGCATCGTCGAACCCAACGCCGCCGCCGTCGCGTTGAATTTCTGACGCGGGAATTTCACGCCTCCCGCTAGAATGCTCAAGCCTAGCACCAGCAAAATGTTACCGATAATCGAACCCGTGATCGAAGCCTTAACGACCTCGAACAGGCCTTTGCGCAAAGCCATCAGCGCGATAATCAATTCCGCCGCGTTGCCAAACGTAGCGTTCAACAAACCGCCGACGCCCTCGCCCAGCTTCTCGGCCAGATGTTCCGTCGCGCGTCCCATCCACCCGGCGAGCGGAATAATCGCCAGCGCCGAAGCCGTAAAAATCATGATCGGATTACCGTGCGTGAATTCGAGCACAGCGGCGATGGGGACAAAAACCAACAGCAAATTCAACAGGTTTTGCGGCGTGAATAAGTCTTTTAACAGAATGTTTGCTCCTTGCGTGATGATGCGGGAATGCGCTTACGGACGGCGGCGATTATAAAGAGCCGTTCGCGCAAAGCAATTGCCGGAGTTGTTCAAGCCGAAGCGGTTTTGTTACTCTCGCGCTTCCCCCGACGCGCACGTTTTCCCCATCTTACGACCCATTTACTTTTCCAGAAGGAGAACACGATGAAGAAATTTCTATCACTTACCTTCGCGCTCAGTTTGCTGTGCGCTTTTACGCTCACGACCAACGCCCAAACCAAACGCCGCCCTATTAAACGTACGACGGCGAGCAAAACTGCCTCCAATGAACCCGTTGCGCCACGACTGGTCGTCGGCACGGAAATGAAGATTCGCTTGCAAAACGAGATTGACACGAAAAACGCGGCGGACGGCGACAAGTTCACGGCGAAAGTGCTTGATCCATCGGCGCACGCTGACGCGACCATCGAAGGCCACGTCGCTAAAGTGAATCAATCCGGCAAATTTAAAGGCCGCACTTCACTCGTGCTGTCGTTTGACCGCATCAGTTATTCCAACGGTGCCAGTCGTGCGATAG
>JABFSD010000872.1 GCA_013140935.1 Acidobacteriota bacterium | reverse complement strand
GTGTCCGTCGCGGGCTGCACCGTGAAAGCGCGAGACGATGATGTCAGGACGATATAGGCGAATTTGCCTGACGGTATCGCGCAAAATGTCGTCTTTGTTCCAGTGCGTAAACGTTTCGTCGAGCCGTTTGGAAAAGCCGAAGTCTACGGCGCGCGTAAAGAACAAATCGCTCACGCCGTAATGCCGCGTCGCCGCGAGAAACTCTTCGGTGCGCAAGATGCCGAGCGCATCGTATTGTTCAGCCCCGACGAGATTGGCTCCGCCTTCGCCGCGCGTGAGCGAGAGCAAGCCTACGCGAGCGCCCGCGCCGCGCGCGAGCCAAGTGAGCAACGCGGCGTCTTCGTCATCAGGATGCGCTTGCGTCGCCAGCACCGTCGCCGTCGTACGCAAGCGAATCAAGGCTTGCCACAACGCGACAGCTTTCGACGATTTAGGCGGCGCTTGCTGCGCTTGCGACACCGGCAGACGCGACGTAGCACTCAATAAACATAGCAACAAAACGACGAGGGAGAATTTTTTCATATCGGGTTGCCTTACGACTCAAGGGAGCATCATTGCCCATTGCCCATTGCCCATTACGCATTGACCATTGTTTATCAGGAGCCATGTCTCCCCTTTGATTCAATGGGCAATTGGTAATGGGCAGTGGGCAATGAGTGAATTCAGTGGTCTTACTTGTTGATGACCAGTACGCCCCACGGACTGCCCGTGCCCATCAGTTTTTTCTTCACGGTTTGCGTTGCGACATCTACGACTGAGATGTCGTTTGATGGGCCGTTCGCGGTGAAAAGTGTTTTGCCGTCGGGCGAAAGTGCGATGCCCCACGGACGAGTGCCTACTTCAAAAGAGTTCAACGGTTGATTGGTTGCGGTATCAATCACGAATACTTTTTTGCCGCGTCCGGTCGAGACGAAAAGCTGTTTGGCGTCGGGCGCGAGGGCGATGCCCATTGGTTTGATCTCGCCAGCTTTGCCCAATGAAATTTCTTTGAGCTTGGTATTTTTGACCGTATCAAGCAGCACCACCGTGCCATCGTTTTCTGCGTTGACGTAAGCCAATTTGCCGTCAGGCATGAAAACTACGTTGCGCGGACGGCGTCCAACGGCGATGTCTTTCACGAGCTTTTGCGCAGCCACATCAATCACTGAAACTTCGCCGTCGTTCTCTGAAGTCGCATAAACGCGCTTGCCGTCGGGCGAGAGCGTGACGCCTTCGGGTTCTTCGCCGATCTTGATCGTCGTCAGAATTTTGCCGGCTTCGATGTCTACGAAACTGATGCCCGACACGTCTTCGTTCGAAACATAAATCGTCTTGCCGTCTTTGCTCACATCGAAATTTTCAGGGTCGGAACCGCCCGGTATAACGCGAATGATTTTGTTTTGGGCTACGTCGAAGATGCCGATGCCATCGGCGCTTTTATCAGGTGGCGGCAAGGTTGATTCATCAATGCCCGGCGGCGCGAGTGGCGAACCGCTCAACGCGACGTAAATAAATTTGTTGTCGGGGCTGGCGTGCAATCCGCGCGGACGTTTGCCCAGCGGCACTTGCGCGATGACTTCGAGCGTAGCGCCATCAATCACCGTGAGGTCGCCGGACTTTTCGTTGGTAACGAATACGCGATAGCCGGATGTCCATTCGGCCATCGCTTTATTAACAGCAGCAGGTGTTGCCGTCGTCGGAGTCGTCGCCGATTCATTGTGACAACTCATCAACGTGAAGCAGAACAAAACGAGGCATACAGAAATTTTGATGCGATGCATGTGAAAGGCTCCTATGGTTGCAGAGAATGCTTGATACTACGGTGAATTCATCTTATCAGCGTTGATGACGTATTGGCGAAGTAGAAAATTTCAAAAAAACCTATTGTCAGAATCAGGCAAGATGAGTAAGCTGCGCGCCAGTGGAGTAACAACTAAATACTTCAAGATTCTCACGTAAGCGCCTCTCCTCTTTCCTTCGTCGCCAGCGCGGATATAGACGAACACGGGGGACTGGCAGACAAGCTCTCCTAAGCTGCCTCGCTTCCAGTCAATCTTGATTCCCTTTGGAAATTCGTTTTGGAAGTTGGTTCGTCACGACGAACCGAACAGAAGCATCCCAAGCGCTTCTGAGCATTAGCCCTATGCTCAAGCCTTCTGACTTCCTCACGTTGCGCCGTTCATCCCATACGCGCGCCTCAATCGGTTTCCATTCACGGCAATCAACTCGCCTTTCGCTCACACCCTGCGAAAGTGCTTCACCCCAGAAGATGCCCTAACAATCTTCGTGGCGTAGCTGTGCTGCTCTCGCACGTATGCTGCGCTTCCCCTCAAAACCGGACGGCTCCGGCTGTGTAAGTCGAAGTGCGTCTTTAACCCCACAAGGAAACTGGAGTATGCGAAACACTCTTTGGATACGCGTGATGGCAACCGTGCTGGCAACCTTTGCCGCGTTGTCATTCGCGCGTGGCAATGTCAGCGCCAAGCTGATGGCTTCACTAACGCAAACCACTTTGCCGACGGTGCAATGGTTCACACCGAACCTCATTCCCCTCGGCACGACAACTTTCATCATCAACGGCACCGGCTATCAAACTGGAGCCGTAGCCTTTCTCGACGGCATGCCTTTGCCGACGACTTTTCTCAATGCGACGCAATTGCGCGCGACGACGAACGTGATGCAATCGGGCAGCGGTTACATCACGATTTTGAATCCGAACGCTACGGCTCCGTCAAAACCCTACCTGATCGAATTCGGCGCAGGCATCAAGCTCTCGCTGAATCCTGCTACGGCTAACGTTGCGCCCGGCGGACGCTTGCAACTCACCGCTACGGTCAACGGCACGGCGAACAAAGTCGTTTATTGGTATGTCAACGGCGGCGGTTCGATCTCGCAAACCGGTTTGTATGTTGCTCCGCTGGCGGCACAAACGACGCCCGTGACTATTCGCATCGTGAGTGCTGAATTCGCAGCGCGTCAGGCGACAGCGACGCTCACGATTACAGGGCCGTCTGCGCCGGTGCAAATCAGCATCTCGCCGCTCGCGGCCAACGTGATGGCCGCGACGGCGCAACAGTTCACCGCGCTGGTTACGGGCAGCAACAACAAAGGTTCCACGTGGCCGGTGAACGGCGTCACGAACGGCAATGCTTCGTTCGGCACGATCTCGAACAACGGCTACTACGTCGCGCT
>JABFSD010000933.1 GCA_013140935.1 Acidobacteriota bacterium | reverse complement strand
CCATTAATAGCGTGAGGGATGGCTCCCCCCGGATTGGCGTCGTCGTCCCAGGTCGTGCCGTTGAATACGTTATCGCTGCTGCCGACATTGTCACTGGTCAGCGTCACAATCGTACCCGCCGGAGACGTGAGCGTCATATCAATGTCGCCGGGAAACGTATGCGTGATGGCGGTGAGCGCATCCACATCCCACAGATAAGCTCCCGCGCCCGCAATCACAATGGTCGAAGTCGTCGTCGCATTGTCATTGATGGCCTGCGCGGTGCCATTCGACCCCATCGTCGTGGTCAGTGTGCAACCCGCAGGTGGAACCGGTGCCAGCATTGGCGCACTCACCGGATTCGGGCTGGCCGGTGTATAACCGGCGTTCGTGCCGTGGAAGAGTGACGAAACCGTCTGGCTCGAATAAGTCCAGGCGGCTTGGCCGAATCCCGTGAGCGACCATTGCGCTTCAGCCCGCACCTGAGAGCCGTAAAGCATTGCGCTGACAAAAAAGAGGCCCAGCAACGTGAGTACCGTCGCGCGATATGTGTGTAGCCGTGAAAATGCGTTCATTGTTTTACCTGAAATTTTTGTGGGTGGGGCTGACGCCCTGATAATCCCAGTTACCAATCTGACACGAGAGACGCAAACGTTGAGGTGATAGTAATCGCGGCGAGCTGATTCACTTCATTAGCGCAAACCCGGCAGGCTGGCGCCGCTTCCGTCAACGACGGAGCCATGAAGGCATAGACTTCCTCGACCACACCGCATCATCAACTCACCGCGCAGAGTCGAAGAAAGGTCTCAAGCGTTCGTGACCGAACCTCAGTCTTAAACCGGTTCGGCCGTTTTAGTTTTTTCCAGTGACAGCAGATAAGTTCACGCGGGCCATATTGTGTTGTGAAGATGCGCTCGCGTTAATTCAGAAAAGGTCGTTTAAGTTGTGCTTCTGATACCGCGCTTGAAGTGAGGCAACTCAAAGACGGGGCGGAGTATAGGCTTCGCGTATGGTCTTTTCAACACGCTATTCCTATCACGAGAATGAAACTTCCCGTAATTGAACCAGCCCGACGCCACTTTCCACCGAAGCAACCTGGAGGAAAACGGCTATGGGCTTTTCACTGCACACCGAAAGACTGACCTTGCGCGATTACGAAGCGCACGATTACGGCCTCGTGCATGAACTGTTTCTCCATCCGGCCATGTCGGTGCATCACCTGAGCGATCAAGCCAGCGCAGATTACGTCAGCGAACATTTCCAGTTCGGACGCGAGCAAACGCGCTGGCATCCGCGCGCCGTTTATGATCTGGCTATCGTAGCGGCGGGCGAAGCGTTGGGCGTGTGCGGTTTGAAACAAGACTTCTGGCAACGGGAAAGCGCCTCGCTCAACTGGCACATTTGCCCCGCACATTGGCAGCATGGTTACGCCACCGAAGCCGCGACCCGCTTGCTGGAATTCGGCTTCGCTGAATTGAATCTCTCGGTCATCACGGCCAGCGCCTTTGCCGACAACGCGGCCTCGCTTCGCGTGATGGAAAAGATCGGCTTGCGGGCGGCGCACAACGCAGGCACGGCAGCCTGGTGGCGCGGCCTCATCGTGGGCGAAGCGCGTCCGGTCGTGCGTTATGCGCTCACTAAAGAAGAATGGCTGGCGAGCCGTGTTTATGCGGCTGCCAGCCATTTTGTCGCAGGCGGGGTGTAGCGCGGATTAGTAATCCGCGCTACAACCCGCGTTAAACCCGTTTTGTCGCAGGCGGGGTGTAGCGCGGATTACTAATCCGCGCTACACCCCGCATTACCCTGATCTAAGCCAACAACTTCTCTACGACCAAGCCGTGTACGTCGGTCAGCCGGAAGTCGCGCCCCTGATAACGATACGTCAGTTTCGTATGATCGAAGCCCAACTGATTGAGCAGCGTCGCGTGCAAGTCATGCACGCTCACCGGATTTTCGGCGACGGCAAAACCGAGTTCGTCAGTTTGTCCGTAACTGAGGCCCGGCTTGAATCCGCCGCCCGCGACCAGCGTCGTGAACGCACGATTGTGATGATCGCGTCCGAACGAACGGCTCGCTTCAGGGTCGCTTTCAACCATCGGCGTGCGTCCGAATTCGCCGCCCCATACGACCAGCGTGTCTTCGAGCAAACCGCGTTGCTGCAAATCCTTGATTAACGCCGCTGTCGCTTGGTCTACGTTTTTGGCTTGGCCGCGCACGCCTTTGGCAACTTCGCTGTGATGATCCCAGGCTTCGTGAAAGAGTTGAATGAAACGCACACCGCGTTCGGCCAAACGGCGCGCGAGCAAACAATTGTTCGCATAAGAATTCTTGCCCGGCTCTGCGCCATACATCTTTAAGGTTTCGGGTGACTCTTTCGACAAGTCCATCAATTCGGGCGCGCTCTCTTGCATGCGATAAGCCATCTCAAACGAGTTGATGCGCGTCGCCGTTTCAGGATCGCCCGTCAGTTCCATGTGATGTTCGTTGATGGATTTGATCGCATCGAGCGAAGCGCGTTGCATCGCGCGCGTAATGCCGCGCGGATTCGACAGCGACAGAATCGCGTCACCCGTGCGGCGAAACGTCACGCCCTGATAAACCGTAGGCAAAAAGCCCGCGCCCCAATTGCCCGCGCCGCCACTCGTACCGCCCGCCGAACTCAATACGCAAAACGCCGGCAGGTCTTCAGTCTCGCTGCCCAAGCCGTAAGTCACCCACGCCCCAAAACTCGGACGCCCGAATTGTTGCGAACCGGTACTCATAAAAATCTGCCCCGGCGCGTGATTCACGGCTTCGGTGTGCATTGATTTGATGATCGTCAAATGATCGGCAATGCCTGCGATGTGCGGAATCGCTTCAGAGAGTTCCGCGCCCGATTGGCCGTGCTTGCTGAATTTCATCTCGGTCGCATAAAGCGCGGCATCCGGCTTGATGAACGCCAGCGTTTGTCCTTTCAACAAATCGGGCGGACACGGCTTGCCGTTATATTTCGCCAGGCCCGGCTTGTAATCGAACAGCTCTAATTGCGAAGGCGCGCCGGCCTGAAACAGGTAAATCACCCGCTTGGCTTTGCCTTTGAAATGCGACTGTTTCGGCGCGAGTGGATTGCGCGTTTGCGCCAGCGCGCTGTCGCCCAGCAACGAAGCCAGCGCCATCGAACCCAACCCCATTCCGCAATCGCGGAAGAAGTGGCGGCGCGTAACGAGTTTTTTATATTCCTGTCTTAGTTCAGTTTCGTAATTCATCATCATCTTCCTCAGTTAGCGTAGCGTAGACTTCAGTCTGCGACACGTAGCGTAGACTTCAGTCTGCGCGTGACCGCGCAACCGCGCGGACTAAAGTCCACGCTACGTTCACAGACTGAAGTCTGTGCTACGTCGAAAAGGCATCCACAACAACGTAAAAACATTCAACCGTTCGGCCTGCTGATATTCCGGCACGCCAATCGTTTCGACTGCTTCCGCCGCGCGCCACGTGGCGAACCAGCGATCCCAGCACGCCAGCAACGAGCCGTAATTCGTATTCCGCCGCTCAACCGCTTGCGCGTGATGCGCGTAATGCAACAGCGGCGTCATCACCAAACGCCGCAATATCTGTTCAGCGCCATCAGATAGTTTCACATTCGCATGTTGAAACTGCGCCGCCAGCAAGACCAGCGCTTCAAACAAAATCAAGGCTTCGAGCGAAATGCCCAATGCCAGCACGACGGCGAGTTTGAATCCGCCTGATGACAAAACCTCTCCGAGGTGAAAGCGCGAGGCCGACGTGACATCAAGATGCAAATCGCTGTGGTGCACCTGATGAAAGCGCCACAGCCACGGGATTTCATGCATCGCGCGGTGCTGCCAATAAATCGCCGCATCCAAAATCAATAACTCAATCAGCAAGCGCGACGCGGCGTTAAACGGCTGCCACCACAGCGCGTCAACCAGTGACGAACGAAACCACCAACACAACCAGCACACCAGCGAACTCGCCAGTGCATTCATCAGCAGCAATGACAGATTGACACGCCAGCGCGTTTGCCAACGAACTTGCGCGTGATGACGCGGCGCGCGCCATTCCCACAACAGCAAGGCCGCCAAGCCCAACACAAAACCAAGCGTGCGATAAAGTTGTGCTTCGTTCAGGTCAATCATTCAAGGTTTAGCGTACACCGTTTAGAGTACCGCCTTTAGGCGGAATCGGAGGCTTTAGCCGACTTGCAAGTCGGCTAAAGCCTCCGATTCCGCCTAAAGGCGGTACTCTAAACGATGGGTTCATTCTCGTGTAATCGTCTCATCCAGATTCAGCATTACGCGCGCGACCATCGTCCACGCGGCGAGTTCAGAGAGGTCGGCATCGAGCGGCAGCTTCGACGCATCAGGCGACGAGACGTAAACCGCCGCACCCGTGCGTCCTTTGAACGCCGAACGTTGCGACCACAACAAGTTCAATAACTGTTGCCGCTCGAATTGATCGGGCGCGCGTCCGGTACACAACCGATAGCCGTAAACAATCTTTGCCGTGTCGTCAGCGCCGCCCTCTTTGTTGATGCGCGCGGCCAAGCCTTGCGCGAACTCAAGAAACGTCACGTCGTTCAACGAAGTCAGCGCCTGCAACGGCGTATTCGACCGCGCACGCCGCGTACACGAAAAGTCGCCGTTGGGCATATCAAACGTCAACAAGCTGGGATATGGCACATTGCGCTTCCAGAAAATATACATCCCGCGCCGATAGCGGTCTTCGCTCGTCACGGTCGGCCAATCCATCGGGCGTCCGTAACTCAACGACAACACGCCGTCGGGAATCGGCGGATAAACACTCGGCCCGCCAATCACGGGCGCGAGCAAGCCGCTCACCGCCAAACCGATGTCGCGGATGATTTCAGATTCGACACGCATACGCGGCATACGTGCCAACCAGCGATTGGTTGCGTCGGCTTCCATCAGCTTCGGCGTGACGTTCGACACTTGGCGATACGTCGCAGACAAAACGATCAGCCGATGAATGTGCCGAATGTCCCAAGCCTTGCCATTCGCGGAACCGTCTCTGAACTCAGTCGCCAGCCAATCAAGCAAGTCGGCGTGCGATGAACTCTCACAGCGAGTGCCTAAATCTTCCGCCGTCGCCACCAGGCCCGCGCCGAAGTAATGCTGCCAGATGCGATTGACGATGACGCGCGCCGTCAGCGGATTGCGTTTATCAATAATCCATTGCGCCAGTCCCAACCGATTGCGCGGCGCGTCCGCCGGAAACGGATGCAGGAACGCAGGCGTACCCGGTTCGAGCGCGGCGGTTTCAGGGCGCTTCCAATCGCCGCGCCGGAACAGATGCGTAGCGCGCGTGACTTCGCGCGGCGCGAGCGCCAATGTCGTCGGCGCATAAGCCCACGGTTTGAGTTCGTCGTTGATCGCTTGATTGGCTTCAGCCCATTCTTTGACCGTCGTGCGGAAGTAGCGAAAGACTTGGGCCTGTTGCTGCGCGCTGCGTTGCACAACAGGTTTGCTGATGATTTGTCTCACGCGCGCTGGCACAGGATCAGCCGTCGGATTTGCGTCACTCGTCGTAGCGATTCTGAAACGCCCCACGACCGGATGAATACCGAAGTTGATGGCTTCGTTGCCGGGAAACTTCTGCACGATTTGAATGACGAGTTGTTCGTTCGCCGCCAGCGTCAGAGGTTCCTTCAGCGCGATGACGAGTTTGCGGTCTTCGTGGCGTAAGGCGAGTTGCGTGTCGGTCGTCCACGCCGTATGCCCGCTGCCGTCGGCGATGTATTTCGCCAAGTTGTTCGGCTCTTCAAAATCCGCTGTGACATTGGCGAACTCAATCTTGCGCTTTTGTTGCGGGTTCGCGGTGTTCACGACTTCAGCGATGAATTCATTGATCGCGGCTACACCGTCAGCTAATCGGCGACCAGGACCACCGTGCGGCAAACTGATGTCGGTCATTACTTCGAGCCGCAAACCTGTGATCGCTTTTTGCTGCGACTTCGCGGTGAACACATAAACGTTATTCGTCGCCGCATCGCCGCGCGCAATGAACGACTCATCAGACCATCGTTCAAACTTCACGCCGAAACTCGCCGTGACGGTGTCAGCAATCAACGTCTGCCAATTCCCTGCCAACGCGGCTACGCTTTTTTCCCACGCGATTTGGCGCGCTTGCCAGTCAGGATTTTTGCTTTGCAGTTCGCTTTCGCGTTGGGCGACGGCTTTAAGTATTTGTTCGCGTTTGGCTTGCTGCTTGGCATCCGGCACTTCGAGTTCAGCTTCTTGATCGCTGTTGAAGAAAGCGTAAAACCGGTAGTACTCCTCGTGTTTAATCGGATCGAACTTGTGCGTATGGCATTGCGCGCACGCGACCGTGAGGCCAAGAAAGGCTTTGCCCGTAGCGTCTACGCGATCAATCAACTCTTCGACGCGAAACTGTTCGGGGTCTACGCCGCCTTCTTCGTTGCGCATTGAGTTACGCAAGAAGCCGGTGGCGACGCGCTGTTCCAGCGTAGCGTTCGGCAACAAATCGCCTGCGAGTTGTTCGATCGTGAATTGATCGAAGGGTTTGTTCTCATTGAACGCATTGATGACCCAATCACGATAAGGCCAGATCGAACGCGGACGGTCTTTCTCGAATCCATTCGAGTCGGCATAACGCGCTGCGTCGAGCCACCAGCGTCCCCAACGTTCGCCGTAATGCTTGCTCGTGAGCAAACGCGCTACGACTTTTTCATAAGCGTCCGCCGACTTGTCATTCACAAAGTCATCAATCTCTTTCAACGTAGGCGGCAAGCCCGTCAAATCAAGACTCACGCGGCGAATCAACGTCTCGCGGTCGGCTTCTTTCGCAGGCTGCAATCCATGCGCAGCTTGTTGCGCCGCGACGAAAGCATCCACTGGAGTTTTCACCCAATCAACATTTTTCACGACAGGCATTGCCGGACGCTGCGGCGCGACGAACGCCCAGTGCGGTGGGATTTCAGATTTGAGATTTGAGATGGCAGAAAGGCTTTCCGGCCAAACTGCGCCTTCGTCAATCCATTGTTGAATGAGTTTGATTTGTTGGGCTTTGAGGGCGGGTTTGCCGAGCGGCATGCTTTGTTCGCCGTTCATGCCCAGCACGCGATGAATGAGGCGCGAGGCTCTGCTGTCGTGCGGCTTGATGACGATGCCGCCCAATCCGCCTTGCATCGCCAACGATTTCACATCGAGACGCAATTGCGCCGCAGCCTTTTGTGCGCCGTGGCAGCCGTAACAATTAGCCGCAAAAATCGGTTGAATATCGCGCGCGAAATCAACCATTGCAGGAACTTGCCACGCGCTGACATAACGCGGCACGGCATAAGCAATGACTGCGGCGAGCAAAAAAGCAGCGCAAAGAATTCGCTTAAGCATCTTGGTAAACCTCTGACTTGAATGAGTTGAAAGGAAGAAAGTACGAACGCTTTTTACCACAACTCACAGCGACAGCCCTAACGCTCAGGCATTACTGCGCTTCTTCGTCCGCTAGAATTTCAGGCAAATTGCGTTTGGCATGCAACACGCGAATGATTTCAACGCCGCCGCCATCCGCAGGGCGATAAAAGATCAGGTATTCGGTAAAGCCCTTGATGCGCCAATGGCGCATCTCTGGAATCTCAAGTGCAAGATCGGGGCGAGGGCTTCCCATCAAAGGCATGGCGGCAAGTTGTTGAAAGGTTTCGTTGGCGGCAAACAGAAATTTTCGAGCACGGTCGAGGTTGTATGCTTGCTCGAGAAAATCCGCTTCTTCGATCAAATCGAAACGCGCCAGCGGACGTTGTAGAACTTTCACTGGGCCTCTTTTCTGGCGTAGGCGCGACGCACAACTTCGGCTTCCATTTCATCCCAATCTGCCTGCGTCAACTCGACTGGGTCGCCGCTATTGATGCCGTCCCTCAGCATTTGACCGAGTTGTGCTTTCGCCTGCTGGCGAGCTTCCAACTGAAGCTGTTGATAAAACGAATGAGCTGAGGCTTCCAACACCGTTTCTGCCTGTTCGCGCGTCACGGGCGGGAAGCCGGTCAAAAAGTCTTCGAGCGTGTGGCCGCCTTTGAGATAGTCAAAAAGGTTTTGCACCGGAACCCGCGTTCCATAAAAACACGGAGCCCCACTGACTCGTTCAGGATTGAGCCAAACTACGGTTTCGAGTGATTTGGGAAGAATGGTTGTCGTCATAGCGAAAGTATAACACCGGTTTATCGGAGCAAGGAAAATCGTGCGTTCCTCTCATTCTCTTTCAGCGCAACTCTTCTTGCTCCGGTTCGGCAATCTGACAATTCGTTTTGAAATTCAACAGCCGCGCGCTGATCGTACTGCCGCCGGTCTTCGCAATCATTTTCACCGGCGTATGCTGTTTGTTGTCGGTAAGCCACATCGTCATCGTGCCTTCACGGCCAAAGAGTTGCTGCTTGCCGAAGAGCTTCGGTTCGATACGAATGGTTTTGATCTTGCCGCATTCGGTTTTGAGCTGTTCTTTTTTGCCTACCAAAATCTCGAAGCTGTAATTCTCAAAGTCATCGCTGACCGGATAACGAATCAACTCGCCTTCTTTCAACTTCTGTAATCGAACAAAGAAAAACGCGGACAACAGATCAAGCGACGCGGGCTGACGCCGCAGGGCTTTGGTTTTGGCGGGCACATCGGGTTGGTTCAAGTTGTTCGAGAGATAAGCGACTTGTTCGCCGTCAAACAAGGCCGATTGCTTGACACGCTTTTTGCCTTCTTTGATTTCGCGGAGGTGCAAGCGTGCAGAAAAATCCTCACGATTCACGATCGTGGCGTAGCGGTTATTCACGTCATAACCAATGATGGCAGTGATGATGCCTTTCGATACAGCGTTCGCACGCAAGCGATAAAACTGTTCGGCAGGCTGTGCGACAAACGTCGTGTTGAGGTCTTTGAAATCTTCGTTCCAGTTTTCCGCATTGGCTTCGCTGACGAATTCAAAAGTGACTTCGCCGACTTTGGCGTTGAGCGGAAAGCGCACGAATTTCAATTCATAAGTGAGTTTCTCACCGGGCTTGAAGGGCAAGGTTTTGAAATTGCGCTGAATCGGTGCAAGTGGCGTGGAAGGCGTCTGCGCCGAAGTGACACAAGATGGTATCTTGTGCCACAGCCCGCAAGCGACGCCGCAACCGAATAAGAAAACCAACCAATGCTTCATGCTTTACTTCCAGACAATCTTGAGCGCCAACAATCCCACTACCGCGAGCACGCCAATGAACGCGCGATATTCCCGATGATGCAGATATTGTGACCAATCGAAGGCACGCACATCGCCGCCGCGATAAGGCGTGAGGCGCGGAAAGAACAGCGGCACGTGTTGCGCCCATTCGTCATAAGCCGCGCCGAACAGTTGCCGGATGTGCGCGACTTCGGCCCGCATCACCGGGCGATAGATCATTAGAAACAACCACACCAGCCACAGCGCGACCCACTTGTTGCCGCCCGCTACGGCAAAGCCCGCGACCATCACGAAGCTGCCGAAATAAAGCGGATTGCGCGTATGCGCATAAGGCCCGCTCGTCGCCAGTTCGGCGTTCTTGCGCAAATGCCCCGAAGCCCAGCCGCGAATCATTGCGCCCAGCAAGGCCAGCGGCGCTCCGCACGCCAGCGACAACCACGTGGGCCGCGCGCCCAAGACGAACAGCACTGCCGTCAAAAACCCCAGCGGCACGCGCATTCGCTGAATCATCGAACGATCATCAATTGTTGCTTCCACATTTTCCATTACACACTTGCCAACACCGGCAGCTTTCGTTTTTTGGATTTGAGTCCCGCGCGTTGCAACCGTTTTTCTACGGCATCCCAAACCATCTCGACCGGAATTTTCATGCACGACGTATGGCTGCACGCGCGGCGATAGCAATCGGTACGGCAATCGAGATCGAAACGTTCAACGATTTCATCTGCCGCCGCAAAAGGCCCGTTGCGTTTGGCCGAAGTCGGGCCAAATAACGCCACAATCGGAGTCCCCGCCGCCGCCGCGATGTGCATCGGGCCGGTGTCTCCGCCGACGAAAAGCTGCGCGTGTTGGGCGAGCGCCCAAAACTCTTTGAGCGTCGCGT
>JABFSD010000571.1 GCA_013140935.1 Acidobacteriota bacterium | reverse complement strand
GGAATATCACTAATGTGCGCTGGGTTGGACTGGCGTTGCTATGCGCGGCGGGTTGCGCTTGCGCCGTCTGGCAGCGCGTTGCGGTGCGCGCGGCTTTGGGTTTGGTCGCGCAACAGCCGCCTGCGATCAGTACGCGCACGTTGACCTCGACCATAGCGGGCGGCGGATTCTCAGCCATCGCTCCGCCCAAAGAAGCGCCATTGGTGTCGCCCGCGATGACGGCGCGCGATCCGCTGGGACGCGGTTTTTACGTCGTAGACGAAATCGGCGGCACCAGCATGCTCAAGTTCATCAATACGTCGAATGCGGCGGTGACGCTGGCGGGCGTGACGATTCCGGCCAATTACATCGGCCTGATCGCGGGCGGCGGCGTAGCGCCCGAAAGCGGAACCGCGCGCGAAGTTGATCTCTCGCTCGTGACGGGCATTGCCATAGATCCGGCGGGCAATGCCGCCTATGTCGCTGCGCCGCTGGTCAATGCCGTGCGCGCCATCAATCTAAGCACCCAGCCGTTGCAAATGATGGGGCAGACGATTGCTCCGGCCAGCATCGGCAATCTATTTCAGATTTCGCGGCCTGAATTGCGGGCGCTCGCCGTTCATCCGGTGACGCGCGATTTTTATTACGTCAGCACGCTGGCGAATAGCTCGACGGTCAAAGTGATCTATCGGCGCGGAAATGCTTCAGGGCAGGAATCGGTTTGGGCCGGTGGGGGCGAACCCGCCGTAGGCAATGGCGACGAAGGGCTTGCCACGAACGCGCGCGTCATCAATCCGATTGCGTTGGCGTTCGACAAAGATCGCCGCTTGCTCATTGCCGAAGGCGGCGACGCGCGCCGCAACCCCGGTGCGATTCGTCGCGTAGACGAAAGCGGCACGATTACTTCGCTTGCCAAGAATCTTGAATTTCCCACCGGGCTTTCTCTCGCGCCGAATGGCGACGTTTACGTGGCGTTGGGCAACAAACAACAGATCGCCCGCGTGAGTTCGAACGGCGCGCTGACTGCGGTTGCGGGTAACAACAACGCGACGGCTTGCAATACCGAAGGCACCAGCACCTGCGGCGATGGCGGCGCGGCCTTGCTGGCCTTGTTGACTTTGCCGGCCAGTACCGACAATCGCACCTTTGATTTTGCCGTAGACGCCAATGGCGTAGTGATTCCCGGCTTGGCGACGCGGCGCGTGCGGTATGCGAGTTTCAGCAACTCGACGGTGACGATTGCGGGCACGACGCTCGAAGCCAAACAGATCAATTCGATTGCGGGCAATGGGCAGGAAGCGCCTTATGACCACATCCCCGCCACGAGTTCGGAATTGCAATTGCCGACGGGCGTGGCGACCGATCAGAACGGCAATTTATTCATCACCGACACCGCGCCTGATCCGGTGAGCCGGTTGCGTTTCGTCAATCGCGGCACGACGACGGTGACATTGTTCCCCAATACGGTATGGGCCAAAACCGTGCAGCCCGGCCACATCGTGACGCTCAACGATCAAGTCGGCGAAGCGCGTTCCGACGACCGCATTACGACGGCTTCGTTGCAATGGCCGCAGGGCATCTTCGCCACGACGAAGGGTGTATTCATCATTGATTCGCAATACGGCGCGCTCATCAAGCCGCAAGGCTCGTTGAGCGGAAAACGCAGCGGCCATCTGCGCTTTCTCAATACCACGGAAAACGATGTCGTCCTGTTCCCCGCCTCCGGCAGTTTCAAAATCACCGTGCCGCCCGGCCAGATCAAAGATGTCGCAGGCGTCAACGAAGTCGCTCCGAATTCGGGCTATGGGCTGAATGGCAAGATCGGCGATGGAGGCCCGGCGGCAGGAGCCGTGCTGTTTCCTTCCGACGTAATTGTCTCTCCCGGTGGAAATATCTTCATCGCCGATCAGGGCAGCAATCGCATCCGCGTCATTGATTCTTTTACCGGAATCATTCGCAGTGTCGAAGTCGCCGCCGCCGATGGTGGCAGCGTTCCGCTCACCACCAACGGTGCCACGGGCATGGCGCTCGATACACAGGGACGTTTGGTGATTGCCGACACCAAACAAAATCAAATTCTGCGACAGACCGCGCCGAGCAGTTTGAGTTTCGTCACGATTGCCAACGCCTCGCAAGGCATCAATCGTCCGCGCGACGTGGTCACTGACAGCGCCAACAACATTTATGTGAGCAATTCGGGTACGAGTCAGGTGATGCGTGTCGTTGCGCCCACTAACGCTTTGGGAACCGTAACCACCGTGGCAGGCACGGCCTTACGCGGCTTTGGCGGAGACGGCGGCACGGGGCTGCGTGCCAAATTCGATCTGCCGAATCCGGCGGCTTTCGACGTGCAACTGACTTCGAGTCTGGCTTTCACCTTGACGGGCGATTTGCTGGTAACGGACGGCAACAACAACCGCGTTCGTATGCTTACGCCTGTGCCCAATCAGCCCCCCGTCATCACGGCTCCGCCCGACACGACGCTCAACGAAAACGATACGACCACGCTTAATTTTTCGGTGACGGACGGCAACAACGATCCGCTTTCGCTCACGATCAACAACCGTCCGAGTTTTGTGACCTTTACTGATACGGGCAATGGCACGGGGCGGTTGACGGTTGCCCCCACGTTTAGCGATGCGGGGATCTATACGCTCACCATCTCAGCGAACGACGGCGATGCGACCGAAACCAAAAACTTCAAGATCACGGTCAACGATGTGAATCGTCCGCCGGCGGTTTCGGCGCAAGCGATTGCCGCTACGCTCGAAGCCAATTCCACCGCCGGACGACAAATCACGTTGGTCGGGGGCGGCAGCGATCCTGACAACGATGCGTTGCTATTCAAATGGTTTGATGGCGCGACCCAAATTGCCCAAGTCGCTTCGCCTGCGGTGACGCTGAGTTTCGGCAGCCATAGCCTGACGCTGATGGTGACTGACAGCAAAGGTTTGTCAGCCAGCACGACGGCGCAAACGACGCTCGTGCAAGACACGACGGCTCCGGTTTTCGCCAACGTTCCGGCAGATATTTCCATTACGGCCAGCGTGCCTACGCCGGTGAACTTCACACTGCCGACGGCCAACGATGCCGTAGACGGTATGGTCGCTGTAACCGCGCAACCCGCCCCCGGGTCGACGTTTCCGGTGGGCACAACCACGGTGAATTTCAGCGCGAAAGATGCGCGCAATAACAC
>JABFSD010000491.1 GCA_013140935.1 Acidobacteriota bacterium | reverse complement strand
ATCATGAACAAAGAAACTGGGAACAAAAAATCTGAGGTCAAACAACAACGCAAAGCCCGCGCCCGCGAAGTGATGGACGAACGCGGATTTTCGAGCGGACACGGAACCCTGAGCCGCCGCGACACGCAAGCGCCGGCACCGTTGGCCGATTGGTTCACCGCGCACATGAATCGCCGCAGCTTCGGCAAAGGCCTCGCGTGGTCAGCCGTCTTAGGCGCAGCCGGCTTGGGTGTTTATCAGTTCGCCAGCGGCGGTGACAACGAAGTCAATCTCGAATCGCTGGAGGTGCAGCAAAAATCCGGCTGGGACGTAGGCTCAACCAACAAGCCGCTCAACTTTGACGGCATCGTTCCGACCGACAGCCGCAATCAGGTCTTCACGCCGCAAGACGACGCGGCCTTGCTCGCGGCCTATCAACCAATGAGCGCGACGTGGCAGCCGTTTTTCACGCCAACGCTGATTCAATCGCTCAAGCAACCAACGCTCGCCCAGCAAATGCGTCCGATCAACAGTCAGGCGATGCGCGACACTTATGAACGCGCGACCGGCTTGCGTGAAGTGCTTTCACAGGCGCAGAACAAAAAGAACACGCTCATCATCGCCGACCTGCCTGGGCCTGAAAGCATCGCGTTGGGCGCAGCGATGGCTGATACCGCCGATCTCGTACCCGGCTTCGACAACTGGCCGCATCCGCTCGGTGTCGTCAAAGCCCACGAAACGCTCGGCGCGATGATGTATTACGCCAGCGAAGTGAAAGAGAAACGCGCGCAACTCAAAGACGATGCGCCCGCGTTGTTGTTGCTCGACAATCGGCGGCTCGCGCCTTATCAGGATGAGGAGACGCAATTCGACAATCGCTATCTGGCGAAAGCGCCGCCGCCCGACCAACTCAAACAGCGCGGCATCACCAACGTGATGTATGTCGTACGCGATGCCACGCAACCCAGCGAACTCGACGACCTCAACGAAGATTTCGTCGGCTGGCAACAGCAAGGCATCGGCGTACAGATGCTGCGCCTGAGCGATTTCAAGCCTTACGAAGAAGACGTGACGAAGCAAAACACCGACGGCACTACGTCGGTCACGCGCGAACGGCATCATTACTATTACGGCTCGCCGTTTTCGCACTGGTGGTTTTATTCGCATTATTACTACACGCCTTATCCGTCGGCGTCTTACTATCGTGGCGGCGGATATACGCCAATGCCGCGCACTTCCCCGCCGATGGCGAATCCGGTGAGCTACCGTCCGGCGACGCGGCCTACGATGTTTAGCGGCACGCGCGTCGGCGGTTCAACCAGTGGCGTAGGCCGCTCGAAACCTACAGGGTTTGGCCGCACCAGTGTCCGCGTCTCTTCCAGCGGACAAGTCACCGGCACGCGCTCTGGCCGTTCAGGTTCTTATGGACGCGGATTGGGCGGTTGGTTCGGTGGCTAACACGCGGTGCGCCAGCGTCCCGCTGGCGCACCTATCACAAGCATGCAATTAGCGATTTTCGACATTGACGGAACGCTCACCGACACCAGCGCGATGGATAACCGCTGCTTTGAGCGCGCGTTGACCGAAATTTTCGGCTTCGGCGAGACGGCGGATCAATGGCACGCCTGTCCGCACGTATCCGATTCCGGCCTCGTGCAATTCGTGTTTGAGCAACAGTTCAATCGCCACCCAAACGACGAAGAAGTCGCACGGCTGCAAAAACACTTTCTCGCACTGATGGAAAAGGCCGTCATCGCTGAACCGCACACGGCCGCGCCGATCAGCGGCGCAGTCAATGCGTTCGCAAACATGCTCGACGAATCCAACTGGGCCGTAGCCATCGCCACCGGCTGCTGGCAGGCTTCAGCGCATTTCAAATTGCGACAGGCCGACGTGCCGTTTGCGCAAGTGCCGCTTGCCCATTGCGATCATCACCCCGCGCGCGAAGACATTCTCACCAACGCCGTCAAGCAAGCCGAGTCGCATTATCAAACGTCGTTTGAGCGCGTCGTATACATCGGCGACGCGCTGTGGGACGTACGCACAACGCGCAACCTGCGCATGCCTTTCGTAGGCATCGGCGCAGACGAACGCGCCGCGCGTTTGCATGACGCAGGCGCTTCGCACGTCTTGCCTGATTACACTGATTACCCGCTGTTTCTCGCCGCGCTGCACAGCGCAGAGGTTCCCCGTTCATGATTCCCGTATTCTTAATGGCTACGAGTGTGTTTTTATTTTTGCTGTTCGTACTCGCGTTGGTCGCGGCGGGCGGTGTCGCGTTGGCACGCAGCGGCAACCAACAGATTGACGCCAATCGCCGCAGCTTCCTCACCGGACGCGAAGAGCAAAGCCACGCACTGTTTTTCGGCATGCAGATGGTCTTGCAGACTTTCGGCAACGACCGCTTGCGCGCGCAACTCGCGCAACTCGTCGCCGCCACCGAAGCGCAAGACTCAGCGCGTGCCAAAGATCGTTTCGTAGATTCCGCCGTCGCTCTCTTGCTCGAAAACAATTACGCGTGGGAATACGGCTTTTGGGAATATCTGAGCGATGCGCCATCGGCGATGACGACATTCAATCAGTGGCGCAACGAGATTGACGCTTCGATGGCCGAAGACGAAGAAGAAATCGGTTCAGAGATTGATCGGCTACATCGTTTCTCTGACCAGAAGGAATATCTGATCGTCACGTTTATGTTCGTACTCGACAACCGCGACGAAAAGGTCGAAGACGATCAGGGCGCTTATGAATTCAGGCCAACTTACGGGCAAATCCTGCAACCCTTTAAGAACATCGTCGAGAACGTCGCTGAGCGCGATTACTTCCGTCACGAAACGTTCAGCAATCTGCTTTACGGCCTGCGCTCGCTCGACGTACGCGCCATCGAACGCGATGCTTTCTTTGTCTTTCCGGGTACGGCGGAAGACGGATTGTCCACGATGGATTTGCTGGGCGAGGAAGGCTGGAAGTACTTGACCGACCACAGCATTCGCGTCGGTTGAGCGAAAATACGAGCCTTGTCAGAACAAAGGCTTCCGCTTAAACTCGCCCGCGAAATGCCGGGGTGACGGAATCGGTAGACGTAGCGGGCTTAAAACCCGCAGCCCTTCACCGGGCGTACGGGTTCGATTCCCGTCCCGCGCACCAGCCCGAAAAAGGCGTTACAGCAACGCTAGCCCGTACCCGAGTACCCCCCGGGTT
>JABFSD010000386.1 GCA_013140935.1 Acidobacteriota bacterium | reverse complement strand
ACCAGCATCTGTTCGGTGGCTTGTTCGGTTTTCGGCAAGTCGTTTGGTTCGCGCTGGCGCAGTTCGGCCAGCAAGCGGCGTACGGCGGCGGGGTTTGCGAGCGAGTCTGGTTGTCGTTGTCGGCGGCGCGTCGCGCGTGTGGTCGTTGTCATGTCACTCATTTACTATCTGGATTCGTCTGGCTGTAAAAACCGTAGACCGCTGATGACGCGGATGCGGCGGATTTTCGCGGATATTTAGTTTGGATGATCCGCGTTGATCCGCCGCATCCGCGTCATCAGCGGTCTACCACAATTGGTTTTGAGAATCATCCGTTCTCATTGTCTATTCACCCAACCAATGCGGACAAGCCAACCGCACGTTACAACGGTTGCAAGCATGTTCATTGATTTGCGCCGTGAACTCTTTTTTGCCGAATGATTGCCAGCGCCGATGCAACTGTTGCAACTCACCATCCATATTTTCAGCCTTCTTGTTCCAAAGGTAACGATAAATCATTCCGTCAGCGGCTGAGAACACGTAAGCTCGCAAATCAGCTTCGCGTTGTTTGAGCAATAAGAATGCCGCACGTTGCGCTGTGTCGAGACCGCTCCACAACAATTCATCCGGCGCATTCTTACTCGTTGAATCAGCCAGCGATTCAGGCCGAAACAAAAAGGCATGCGTAGCTCCGTCGTTCCCCTTGAACTGCGCAATCAAATCGAAACGCAGCGGCAAGGCTTCAGCCGATTCCAGTTCGGATGAGGCGAATTCGACCGCCGTCACGCGGGGTTCGTAAGCACTCGCAAACCGCCGCGCGTAAAGTTCGCCGTAACGTTGATAAATCGGATAGTGCGGATGTTGGCCATGCTTATCAGCACTATATTGCGCAGCGAAAAGTTGCGCCGCTTGTTCGATAGCTTTCGCTTGTCCCGCTTCTTGCGCTACGCGAATCAAGGCCTCACAAGCCAAACGCAGCGACAAATAAAAATGCACGTACTGCGGCATTTCCAATACGGGGAAGCGAATGCCTACGAAATTTTCGAGATAGGTTTTGACGCCGCAGCTTTTGCTATCTAACGCGCTCGCTGCGAGTTTGGGTTTCGTCTTGCCGCCCCATAACGAAGTCATCGTGATTTGTTCAACCGCTTTCGTCGCATCTTTATTAGGAATGGGCCACTCAAGTTCGGGAATCTCAAACCGTTCTTGCCATTGATCGAGCAGCGGCGCGACTGCTCGTTTGCGCGCGCGGTCGCTGCCTGATTTCGATTCGGCGCACGAGACGACGACGGCGCGTTGGGCGCGCGTGACGCCTACGAAAAGCAAGGCATCGGCTTGCGCGAGTTCATCAGTTTTCGATGGCAACAACGAAGGCGGCAACCACCAACTCTCACGGCCTTGCCCCAAGGTTTGTCCAGCGACAATGACGCAGGGGAATTCCAATCCTTTCGAAGCGTGACAAGTCATCACGCGCACTGCGTCAGGATCAGCTGCCGGCAAGTCAGGACTCGCCGCACCCGCCGCCAATTTGCCGCGCAACTGTTCGGCGAACGTGAGCCGCGCTTTCTTAGCCGATTCGTTCAAGTGTGCGAACCGATAACTCGCCGCACGCGACAACGTAGAAATGATTTCACTCAACGCGAGCGTACGTTGCGCATTCGGTTTGGCAGCCAATACGCGCCGCAAATAATCGCTCGCGTCGAACAGAAAATGACAAAGCATCGTGAACGCATCGGCGTCGAGCATTTCAACTTTTAATGCCGTGACAACACGTTGTAATTCTTCGACAAACGCCGCGAGTTCAGGCTTTACGACTAACTCACATTGTTCGCGTTCAGCGGTCAGCCAGTTTTTGATGAGTTCGTTCAACAGCTTTTCATCGAAGCGTCCGCGACCGAGCGCGTAAACCAAGCGGGGCAGGGAACTGACCAACGAATCTGGCAACGTCGCAATCGCCGTCAAATCACCCGCCGCGCCTTCAGCCGTAAGCAATCCGCTCGTCGCAGCGCGAATTCCCTGCGCGCCCAGCGTGAGAACTATATTGCGCACGTCGGAATTGCGCCGCGCCAATACGGCGATGTCGGCGGGACGAACGCCTTCATCAAGCCATTGTCGTACTTGCCGCGCGATGCCTTGCGATTCGGCTTCGTCAGAATTGACGCGCGCGATGGCGACCGATAGGGAACTCAGCGAAGTTTGCGATGAACCCGCGCGCCATTCGACTTCATTCAGCGCGGGTTCGTTGGCGGCGAGCAATTCACCGAGTTGATTGGCGGCGGTGACGACTTCGGGGCAGGAGCGGTAATTTACTTCCAACTCAAAAACTTCAGCGTTGGGAAAGTCGTGATGAAACTCGCTGACGTTTTCAGGCGCGGCACCTCGAAAACGATAGATGGCCTGACGCATATCGCCTACGACCCACGGCGGATTGTCAGGGCCGCACAAGCTGCGCAACAAGACGGCGACGGTGCGGCTCACGTCCTGATATTCGTCTACCATCACCCAACGATATTTTTGTCGAAGCGCAGTGACGAGTTGCGGTTGCTCGGCCATTACGCGAATCGGTTCGGCAATGAGGTCAGCGAAATCTACGGCGGGCAACGCGCGCTTGGCTTGTTCATAAGCGCGAAAGACCGAGAGCAATTCGTTCGCTTTTCTCACTTCTAACTCATCGCCCTGCCACGCAGCGATTTCCCTTAACAACAACTCCGGCGTAATCGGTTGATCGTCCAGCACGCGGTCTTTGACGAAGCTGATGTGTCGCATCAATCGCTTCACTGTGTCTTCGAGATCGCGCAAGTTGAGCAATGAAGGAATCTCAAGCTGGCCGATTAACTGATTGAGGATTTCTTCCTGCCCCGCTTCGTCGAGCAACGCGAACGATTGGCTCAAGCCCAGCGCGTGCGTATGCAAGAAGCTCATCCCGAATCCATGAAACGTAGCGATCTCGATTTGATTGGCTACGTCATCGCCGAAACGTGCAGCAACACGTTCGCGCAACTCTTCCGTCGCGTCGTTGCTGAACGTCAGCACCAACATTTGATCGGGACGCGCGGCCTGATCTTCCAACAGAAATTCGATGCGGCGAATCAGCGTCGCCGTCTTGCCCGTACCCGGCCCCGCCGTCACTAACGCAGGCGAACCGATGTGCGTAGCCGCTTTGAGTTGTTGTTCATTTACGCTGACGGGTTTCTTGCGCGGCT
>JABFSD010000013.1 GCA_013140935.1 Acidobacteriota bacterium | reverse complement strand
GTGAAAGTGTGTCCGTGCAAAACGACCTTGAGATAACCCACCAGCGTTTCGCCCTGCTCGGCGACGAAAAAGCGCGTATCCGGCAAGCGCAACTGTTTGTGCAATTCATCGGCATGGGCCGCCCACGGATGCAATTCATACGCAGCGTTGAGCGCGTGTTCGTGTTCCAACAAGGCGCGCGCCAACTGTGCGAGGGCTGCGGCGTCGGCGGGTTGTGCGGCCCGAACATGCGGTTGGGGAGCAGATGGAAGCGGCATATCGTAAGGTGATGTTTGTTGAAAGAATCTGTGCTTGACCGGCTGAAAAAGCATACGCCATAATCCAGACGGCACCAAATTTTTAGACGAAGCGCGGTTTTACGTTATGCAAAAGCAGTTCTGGTTATTGGTTATTCTGGTTATTGGTTGCTCTTTCTTTATTCACGCTCAAACCAAAAAGAGCTACTTCGGCCCGGTCGTATCGGCTTATCTGACCAGCTTGCGCGAAGAGTTGAACGAGTTGGACTTTCAACTGCAACAGCGCGAAATCACTCGTGAAGAATACGTCTTAGGCAAAGCGCGGCTGACGTTGTTGCGCCGCGTCGTGCAGGAACGCGCGCAAAAAACGCACGTAGATTTCGTGCCGGAGTTGCAAGCTCTGACGCTGGCTGAGTTCGGCATGGTCGGCTTGAGCCAGCCACCCGAACCCGACAAGTTGCAAGTGGGACAAGTCTTCGACGAAAGCTGGCAGTTGGTCAGCATCGAAGCGACCAAGCCGCCGTTTTACGTATTCGAAAAAGTTCAACTCGGACAAAACGCCACCAGCGAACGCATGATCGAACGCCAACCCGCCAAACCAGTTGATCCGCAAGCCGTGATTGAAACCATTATCGTACCCGACCCGCCATACCTGCCGCCCGCAGCTTCACGTCCGCGCAAAGTGAACGGCAATGAATAAATTTCCTTTGCTTCGCGGCCTTAGTCAGAAGTGGCAAACGTCTTTTTCACCGCAACGGCGTAAATTCATCAAGTTGTCAGCGGCGGCGATAACGACGACGGGGGCTGCGGGTTTCGGATATGGATACGCGGTCAGCCACAGCGTTGCCCTGTCGCACGTTGACGTAACGATTCGCCACTTGCCGCCTGAGTTCAACGGGCTGACCATCGGACATCTCAGCGACATTCATCACGGCATTTATACGAGCGCAGATTACTTGCGGCGTTGCGTCACGTTGCTCAACGCGCAGCAACCTGACCTCGTGGCATTGACGGGCGATTTCACTTACGGCAATCGTGCTTACATCGAACCCTGCGCCGACGTGTTGAGTGAACTCAGACCGCGCATTGGCACTTACGCGGTGCTGGGCAATCACGATTACTATCAGGGCGCAGGCCATGTCGCGCGGGCGTTGCGGCGCGTGAATATCAATCTCTTGCTCGACGAACGCGAACGGCTCGAATTGCGTGGCGCGAAACTTTCGCTGCTGGGCGTAGACGATCTTTATTACGGCTCGACCGACGTGCTAAAGCTCTTGCATGACATTCCGGCGGACGAGCCGAAAATTACGCTGGCGCATAATCCCGATTTCATCGAAGAGTTCGCCGTCAAAAACGCACACGTAGATTTCATGATGTCGGGCCACACGCACGGCGGACAGATTCGCATCCCGTTGTTGGGTGCGCCGCATATTGATTCCGATTACGGACAGCGTTACGCCATCGGGATGAACCAGTGCCGCGAGATGCGCATTTATACGACACGCGGCGTGGGAACGATTGGCTTGCCGGTGCGGTTTGATTGTCCGCCCGAAATTGTTTTGTATCGGTTGCAACCTGCTTGAGAACCTATGGCCTTACTCACTCTCGCTGAAGTTTACGACGAAATCGCGCGCGCCCAATCATCGGGCCACAAGCTGGCGATTGCGAACATTGTGACGACCGCCGGTTCAACGCCGCAGGGCAAGGGCGCGAAACTCGTCGTACACGAAGACGGTCGCATGCAAGGTACGGTCGGTGGCGGTTGCGTCGAAGCCGACGTGTGGGCCGAAGCCAAAGAAGCCCTCTATGAAAACGCCGCGCGCCTGTGTTTTTTCACGCTGCGCGACAACCCAGACGTACCGCCCGACGAAGAAGGCATGGTCTGCGGCGGCGAAATGGAAGTTTTTATCGAAGTCTGGTCGCCCACGTTTCAGCCCGTGTTGACGGCAGCCGCGACGGCAGAGCATTTGCGACAAGCTGAATCCAATGGCGAAACGTTGGCATTGGTTTCATTGCTCACGCGCGACAAGCAAGCCTTGCCACACACGCCGCATCTGATCGTCAATGCACAAGGCGCAATCGTCGCGGGTTCGTTGAATGACCAAGCCCTAAATGAATTCGCCGCGCGCGAAGCCGTTGCGTTAATCGCTGACGAACGCGCTGAATTAGTGGTAAGCGCCGCACAGGATATGCGGTTGCTGTTCGAGATTGCGCGGCCCGCGTTGCAACTCGTCATCTGCGGCGGCGGCCATGTCGGCCAGGCCGTAGCCAAAGCCGCACGCCTGCTCGATTTCAATGTAATGGTGATTGACGACCGCGCGGAATTTGCCGCGCGCGACAAGTTTCCTGATCCCGCGATCAAGCTGTTAGCGATGGATTTCATCGAAGCCCTGCGCTCGTTGCGCATTACGCAGGCGACGCACGTCGTGATCGTTACACGCGGCCATCGCCACGACGAATTGTGTTTACAGGAAGTGATTGATAAGCCCGCGCGCTATCTGGGCATGATCGGCAGCCGTCGCCGTACCACCACCATCCGCGAACGTCTCAAACGCGAAGGCGTCGTGCCCGCTTCCTTGCAACGAGTGCATGCGCCCATCGGCCTGGACATCGGTGCGCAAACGCCCGAAGAGATTGCGTTCGCCATCATGTCCGAAATTATTTTGGTGCGGCGCGGCGGCACGGGCGTTCCTAAAAGCGCCGAAGGCCCGATGGCGAAGGCGCGATGAATAGATTTTGTAACGCGGGTTACTAACCCGCGTTACAAAACCTGATGCTATGCGTTGGCAACCCCATGGCTTTCAGGTACTATCCGGTTCGAGTTCATGGGGACTCGGTGCTGTCACAGGTCGGGTGCCAAATAAACAACAAACCAATTCAATCACGTAAAAAGAGAGGGGCAATTTAAGCCGATGGAAACTCAGAATTCGCAGACACAGAACGTACA
>JABFSD010000877.1 GCA_013140935.1 Acidobacteriota bacterium | reverse complement strand
AACGATAGGAATCGCCCCGAACTGCGCGCGCAAGTCCGTCAGCAACGCGCGCAAGTTCGCTTCCCACTGTTCGGGCGAATGCAGCCGTGTCGTATCGTTGATGCCGATAGAAAACGCGATCAAGTCAGCCGTCTCGTTTTTGAGTCGCGGCAAGAGACGTTTCCGCAAAACGGGAATGGTCGCGTGCGTTTGTCCGACGGCCCGCCAATGCACTTTGCGTTGCGTGAGCAATGACAAATGATGTGCGAGCCTGCCGGTAAGGGCGAATTCGTGCGTCGCTGCGCCGATGCCTGCTACGGTTGAGTCGCCGATGACGAGCAAACGCAAAGCGGGTTCGCGGCCTGCGCACGCGCCTTCGGTCGGTCCGGCGGCATCGGGCAGGCGCGGCGTAACGGCGCGCACATAATTGCCTTGCGCGAAATAGACGGGAAGAAAAAACGGATTGACGGGTAGTCCTGCGAGTTTCATTAAAAACGTAAAGTAGCGGTGTTGCTGGTGACGCCGCCAACGGTGACGACGAGATTGACTTCGCCGCGTCCGGCTAAGGTGGCGGGGAGTTTCAGGTTGATTTGATCGAGTCCGTTTAAGCCTTGCGCGCCTGCATACAAAACTTCCAACGGAGCGCCGCCTGCGGTCACGACGACTTCGTTCAACGAATTGCGATTGCGCCAGCCCGAACCGAACAACACCAGAAAAGCCTGTTCGCGCGGATCGCTTAGGTTAATTGGCAGCGAAACAAAACGCCGCGTCGCTTCGTCGTAACGGCTCACGGCTTCATAGCTCATCTCGCCGTTCGGCTTGAAACGCAGGATGAGCGCGGCGGCTACGCCTTGCCCGTTGCCGTTCGCGGTGAAGATGCCCGGCGCAACGTTGACGACGTTCAACGTACCCAAACTAAACGCTGCGCCGTTTTGACTGGCGGGGACGTTCGCGGCAGGCAGAGACGTTGAAGCGAATACGCTCGCTTCGCCCAACGCCGTTTCGGGCGGAACGAGAAAATTGATTTGTGCAGGCGAGACGAAAAACAGCGGCGCGAGGCGTTCGACACAGGCGCTGTCGCGCACTCTCACCGTGACGTTGTTAAGCGAGGTCGGTAATTCACTCGTCGTGTTAAAAGCCGTTTGCGCCGCGAGTTCTTTGCCGAACGCGGCGACGATGCTGCTGGGAGTGACGCGTGTTTGATAGCTCGCGGCGGAGGCGTTGCTCAAGGCGTTGATCGTTTGATCGTAATTGAAAAGAAACGCCGTGCGCGTGAGCGTGACGCAATCGCCTGCGAGCGACTCTTTGACCGCGCGTCCCGGCTTGCCATTCACGGCGGGCCATTCGCCCATGAATCGTTGCGATGTATTGCCATTGCCGAGTGCGATGGCTTTCGCCGCTTGATTGTTCGTGAAAGCGTAATCGGCCAGCGCATCCAGCGGACGCCATACGCCGTAATAATCCAGCCCGTTGGCGGTGACGCCGCTGGGTACGTTGTGATGGGCTTCGAGCGTTTGGCCTTCAAAGCTGTCAGAGCGCAAGAGCATGAAATCCTTTTCGCTCGCAGGCAGGTTGAGGCGTTCGAAGGCTTCTTTGGCGATGCGGTGATCGTTGACGACGTCTTCTTCGTAAACCTGAATGAGGACTTGAGCGTGCTGGGGGAATTCGAGCATCTGCCGCGCCGTGATTTCGTAAACGTACCAGGGAGCCATCACGAACATGAACAGTCCGTTGCGTCCCCAGCCCTTGCCGACTGCGCCGCGCTGCAACATGGCGAACGTAGCCCCGCCGCCATAAGAATGTCCGGCGAAACCTACGCGGGTGAGATCGAATGATGTGCCGTAACGTTTGACCGCTTCGTCAAAGCCTGCCCACATCGTTTCATAGCGGCGTTGCCATGCATAAAAATCCAGCGAGACTTGAAAGGGCGAATAGACGACGGCGTAACCGCGACTCGCCAGATGCGGAAAGAGCGGGCCGTATAAATCCGGCGTTTGCGCACTGTAACCCGGCGCATAAAAAATCACAGGTACGGGCGCGTTGGTATTCGGGCGAAAGACGACGACTTCCATGCCGGCATCGAGCGGATTGGCGAAACGCGCTTCGGTGTAAGTGAAACTGCCGTTCGCTCCATAGCCCGATGTAATCGGCGGTATCTGGGCGAGAGCGGTCGTTGCCAAACCGCACAGCAGCAGCGAGAAAAAAACTTGGTATCGCATGACTCGGCATCATAACGGCGGGCTTTGTATGAGGGAAAGGCTCGCGGTACATTGCCGCCATAATGAATCAATTCGACTTGTGGTGTGAGCGGTTGGCAACGCGCCTAATACCGTTAGGTGAGTTAGCTATCGAACCCGAACGCATCGCCCAAGCCGCCGTGACCTTGATCTTGCGGCCTCACGTTGACGGCGCAGAAGCCTTCATCATCAAGCGTGCTGAACATCCGCGCGATCCGTGGTCGGGGCATCTGGCTTTGCCGGGCGGACGCGCCGACGCGACGGATGAAGACTTACGCGCGACGGCAGTGCGTGAAGTGTGGGAAGAGATCGGTGTGCGATTAGACGGCGGCTTTCTCGGTCGCTTGCCGAAGCTTGCACCGAACAGTCCGCGCTTGCCGCGCATCGAGATTACGCCGTTCGTAGCGGTGGCTCCGGCAGCGTTCGATCTTCGGCTCAATTACGAAGTCGCCGCGAGTTTTTGGGTATCGGTGCCGGAGCTAAAGGTGACGGGGATGAGCGCGCAATTCACGATCACGTTAGATGGCGAAGAAAAATCATGGCCTGCTTATCCTTCTGAAGGCGGGCCGATTTGGGGAATCACGGGCCGCATTTTGTCTGACTTTTTGCGATTGGTTTGAGGATGAATCAAGACACACAACATAAACCTGAATTGACGCGGCATTTCGGTACGTTGCAAGCGACGGCCTTGAATATGTCGAACATGATCGGCATCGGGCCGTTCCTGACGATTCCGCTGTTGATGTCGGCGTTGGGCGGGCCGCAATCCATGCTGGGTTGGCTGGTCGCATTAGTCTTGGTCGTATGCGACGGACTCATCTGGAGCGAACTCGGCGCGATGTTGCCGGGCTCAGGCGGCAGTTATGTTTATCTGCGCGAAGGCTTCGGCATCCAGACGTTTGGGCGGCTGATGGCGTTTTTGTTCATCTGGCAATTCATCGTGAGCGGGCCGATGGAGATTGCTTCGGG
>JABFSD010001116.1 GCA_013140935.1 Acidobacteriota bacterium | reverse complement strand
TCAGGGAACAGCATCGTCTGAATATGATCATCTGAATCAGGCGAATCGAGTTCATAAACCGACATGAAATTGCCGGTCGTCGTGAAAGGTTTTCCGCTCAAATCGAGGCAGCCGCCCTTGTCGAATACGCCATCGCCATTGGTGTCGACGCGCGCCGTGACCGGCAGGCTCAACGTGACGCTGCCATAACTGTTCCAGCCGCAGGGCGAGTATTGATCTACGTTGTAGGAGCTACCGAAGGGCGGCACGAAATCGTTCCAGTCATACACATCGCGCCACGGATAAAACAGCGGATAGCCGATATACACCGCCTGGCTGGGGAAGTTCAAATAGTTCGGCGTGCGATAGAGCAAGCGCGAACTGCAACTGTTCCATTCGACTTTGGTCTCTGAACAATTTTGCCGCCAACCTTTGAATTGATCGGTGTCGGTGCGACGGCCTACGTTGGAATTGACGCCCCAGTTGCCCCAGGGGACGGTGTGAAATCCGCCCTCGCATTCTTCCGCCGTGTGATAGGCGTAACGGTTGTGATTGACCAGTTCGACGCGAATGACGCAACGGGGCTGGGCACGCACGACAACGCCAGCGAACAAACAAAGGAATAACGGACAAAGGAATTTTATTCGGTGGAGTTTCATTATGTCTTGATGGCGGATTGCCGAAGTGGATTCTTCGATAGCAACGGTGAAAAAGCAAAAGAGCGACAAGCTGTTTTTAAGCTGTCGCTCTTCGTGGTTTTGAGTTTCAGGGACTGGCAAACTGCCAGCCTCAATACACCGTTCAGCCGCGTCCTTCCCACCCGCTTTGTTTGTATACGCCCTTCTCGACAATAACCGGCACCGTAGGATCGCCGCCCGAATAGGCGAACATCTCTTTGCGATATTCGGCGTTGTCCTGTGCGTTGCGTTCCTCAAAGGCGATGCTTTGCTCGGTGTACCACGCTCTCGCCTTCGCGCAATAAGGGCAGCCGGGTTTGGTGTAAAGCACTACGTCAGCCATCACGAAATCTCCCATCTGCAATCTAAAATCTGCAATCGAGTTATCGTTTATCCATCGGCACAAACGTCAAGCCGAGTTCGCCTTGATAATCTGAACGCGGGCGCAGCAGTTTGTTATTGGAATATTGCTCAAGCACGTGCGCCGTCCAGCCCGACATGCGGCTGACGCCAAAAATCGGCGTGTAAAGATCAAGCGCAATGCCCAATTGGTAATAGGTCGAAGCCGAATAGAAGTCTACGTTGGCGTTCAAACCCTTTTCTTCTTTGACGATGGTCTCGATGCGTTTGGACATATCGAACCATTGCGTATTGCCCTGCCGCTTGCCGATCTCTTCTGACATACGGCGCAAGTGCGTAGCGCGCGGGTCTTCGGTGCGATAAACCGCGTGGCCGAAGCCCATCACTTTTTCTTTGTTGGCGAGTTTCGTGCGAATCCAGTTCTCCGCGCCTTCGACGGTTCCTACGTCGAGCAGCATACGCATCACTTGTTCGTTCGCGCCGCCGTGCAGCGGGCCACTCAAGGCCGCCATGCCCGAAGTCACGCTCGCGTAAATATCCGCCAGTGTCGCCGCCGTCACGCGCGCCGCAAACGTCGAAGCGTTGAATTCGTGATCGGCGTGCAGCGTCAACGCGATGTCGAACGCGCGTTCCGAAATGTCATCGGGTTCTTTGCCCGTGAGCATGTAAAGAAAGTTCGCGGCGAACGAGAGATCAGAGCGCGGCGCGAGCGGCGTGCGTCCGTTGCGAATGTTGTCGAACGCCGCCACCAGCGTCGCCGTCTGTCCCATCAACCGCATCGCCTTGCGTTGGCTCGCTTCAAACGACTTGTCGTTGGTTTCAGGATCGTAAAACGCCAGCGCCGAAACCGCCGTACGCAACGCTGCCATCGGTACGGCATTTTGCGGAAAGGCCATCATCAAGCCCAAGACTTCAGGCGGCGCAGACATGTTCGCGTTGAGCTTGCCTTTCAGTTCGTCAAGCTGCGACTGGTTGGGCAGCTTGCCGTACCACAGCAGATAGATAACCTCTTCAAACGAGCAATGCGTAGCGAGATCGTGAATGTTGTATCCGCGATAAGAAAGAATGCCTTCGTCGCCGTCAATCCAGCAGATGCTGCTGGGAGCAGCGGGTACGTCACGCAAGCCAGCGTTAGCGTTGGCGTTTGCGTTAGCAGTAGAAGTTGCAGCTTGGCTCATGATCGTTTCGTCCTATGAATGAATGGTAGTAGTAAGTTTATGCTTTCGGTTTCATCGGCGGCAGTTGCGTCGCCACGACGACCGACTCGAAGCCGCACTTGGCGTGCGAACCGTCGCAGAAAGGCTTGTTGTTGCTTTGTCCGCAGCGACACAGCCCGATGGTCGTGCGTCCGTTCAGGTCGTACACATTGCCGTCGGCGTCACAAATTTCGATGTCGCCTTCGACGCGCAGCGAGCCATTTCGATTAACCGTAATTTTGGTAGCCATGAATTCCTGTTCCTAAAAAGCAAAGCCGCATCCAGATGGATGCGGCTTTGCACTGAAAAAAAACTATTTGCCCTTCTTGGAGGCTTTGATCGGGTTGAGTGCCTTCGGCGCGCGTTCTTTCGCCAGTTGATCGGCGTAAGCCTTGCAATCGTGGTTGGCGGCTTTGTCCTTCATCCACGTTTCTGGAACGATGCTGTGATAAAGCGAAGCAAAGACAGGAAAGTCCTGCGTGCATTTGTCGCAATGAATAACGTACTTTTTAACGGTAGCCATGGTTCTAAACTCCTCGAAAAATAAATGGTTTGATGGCGTTTTCCAGCGGGTTCCGGCTCCGATAAAGCGGCCAGCCCGCCTGAAACAAAGGCGAGAGTATACACATCGAAGCCTTGTCAGCCTAATGGACTGAAAAGTTTTCTCCGCCGTTTCAATTTTTTTTCACCACGAGCCTGTCGCTCTGCTCGCGCAAGGCTTCGAGCGTCGCCTGCAACCGCGCGCGCCACACTTCGTCATTGCCCTGATCTTCCGGTACGCGCACGCGTTCGCCGATTACGACGACGACGCGCGCGAAAGGCTTCGGGATTTCGAGCCGATCCCAACTGCGCAAGCGCCAGCAACGATCCAGCGAGATTGAGAACGGCAACAGCGCCGCACCTGACTTGGCCGCCAGCATCACCGCGCCGGGCTTCGCCTCGTATTGCGGCCCGCGCGGCCCATCTACGGTGAAG
>JABFSD010000214.1 GCA_013140935.1 Acidobacteriota bacterium | reverse complement strand
GCTTGGGCCTGTTCGGGCGAAGCCACGCCGCCTTCGCAAATCACGGGCACAGAAAGCCGCGCGGCGAGGCGTTCGACCAAATTCAAAGCAGGCAAGCTCGCGCCTGCGCTTTCCACCGTATAGCCGCACAGCGTCGTTGCCACTACATCAGCGCCGCATTCCGCCGCATACAAACCTTCGTCAAACGTCGCCACATCCGCCATCACCGGCTTCCCCAACGTCTCACGCACGTAACGCACGAGCGCATCGAGCCGTTCGCCGTTGGGGCGCGGGCGCAACGTAGCGTCTAGGGCAACGATGTCAGCGCCGCTCGCGACAATGCGTTCGGCGTCTTTCATCGTCGGCGTGATGTAAACCGGTGAATCGGGATAATCAATTTTATCGAGGCCGATGATAGGCAGGTGGATGCGCGCGCGTGTGGCTGCAATTTGGTCGCTTTGACGGATGCGCACGGCGACAGCGCCGTTTTGTTCGGCAACTAAAGCCAGTGTGCTGATGAGGTAAGAATCATTAAGTGGCGAACTCGGCGGCGCTTGGCACGACACGATGAGTCCGCCACGTAAAGATTCGATGACAGGCGGCAAGGCTTATCCTTTCAAAAGGGCCGCCATCTTTTGCGCAGTGACAAAGCGGCGATTCACTTCTTCCCAATGCAGGTTCGTCATAAACGCATCAATATATTTTGCCGCCGCCGAACCGTAATCCATGTGATAGGCGTGCTCATACATATCGAGCGCCAGCAACGGACGCGAGAACGGCGCGTTGTGCATATGATCCCACGCCCAATAATTGTGCAGCGCGCCCGTGTGAAAGTTGTGCGCGAGAATCACCCAGCCTGAACCCCCAGCTAAACCTTGCGCCGTCTTCTTGAATTCGGCTTCCCACGCCTCGAAGCTGCCGAATTCGGTTTTAAGCGCCGTCAAAATATCGCCCCCCGCTTTGCCGTCGCCGCCCAGATTGGCGAAGTAGGTTTCGTGCAAGACGATAGAGCCAGTGCGCACTAACTCTTCGCGCTTGAGGTCGGCGTAAACATAACCCGGCGTATCTTTGTCGTTCACCATCGCCGCCAGACGTTTTTCGATGACGTTCAACGCGCCGACCGCGCCGGTGTAATTGTTCTCGTGATGCGAACGAATCAACTTCTCTGAAATGCCTTTGAGCTTCGCCGGATCGAAAGGCAACGGCTTGGGCGCGTGCGCTGCGCGAAAGGCGGGCGGAGCTGCCGGAGCTTGTTGCGCTGCTGTGTCATGCGGCAACGCGAAAGCGGCGCTGCCCGTCAACAATGATTGAACGGCTGCACGCCGCGATAAGGTAGTCATTAAAAATCTCCTGCACAGTTGGTGCGCCAGCATCCTGCTGGCGCACCACTCTAGTTACGACCGCGCCGCTTGTTGCGGAGCGACCGGCTTGTCAGTCACGCGCTGTGACGTTTCGTCGAAATAGAGCACGCGGCCTTGCCGATAAGATTCGACGGCCATGCCGATGGTCGTCATTGCACGATAAGCGGTTTGCGCATCAAGTACGTTCTGCTCGCGCGTTTTCACGCAACGCAAGAAGTTCTCGTAGTGCGATTCGCGTTTTTCAGTCATCAGCTTGACCTCGGCGCTGCCATATTTTTCTGTGAACTTTTGCTTGAATAGTCTTTCCGGCGTGACGGTGATGTGGTCTACGCGGCCTTCGAATGCGCCTTCGGGAACCATCATGATCGTGCCTTCGTGTCCGCGCAGCAGTCCGGGAATGTGCGTGCTGTTCGCCATCGAAGACGACAGCACCAGCGAGTGGCCTTTCGGAAATTCGGCGATCAAATGGAAGGTGTCAGGCACTTCGCGTTCGTCTTTGAAAACATAAGTGCCGCCCGACGCCATGACCTTGTGCGGAAATTGCGCTTCGCCCCAACAGAGGTTGAGCGGCGCGACGACGTGATAGAACAGGTCGGTAGCGATGCCGCCGCTGTAATCCCAATACTTGCGGAAGCGGAAGAAACGGTCGGCGTTGAACGCACGTTTAGGCGCGCCGCCCAGCCACATGTTCCAGTCAATGTAATCTTCGCCTTTGCCGTTCGGCCCCGCGTTCGGATCAATCGGCCAGTTCCATTCGCCTTCGATGGAGTTACGATGATAGCTGCCCTGACTCATCAGCAATTGGCCGATCATGCCGTCTTGAATGGCTTTGCGCGCCTTCCACCATTGATCGCTCGAAGTCGTTTGCGAACCGATTTGCACGATGCGCTTGGTTGCTTTCGCCACCTCGGCGAATTTCTTCGCTTCTTCGACGGTTTTGGTCATCGGCTTTTCGCAATACACGTCTTTGCCGGCTTGCATTGCGGCAATTGCAATCGGCGCGTGCCAGTGATCAGGCGTAGCAATCACGACCGCATCAATATCTTTGCGCGCGATGACTTCGCGGTAATCAAGCGTTTGCAAGCCGGGCGCTTCGCCCATTGATTTGGTAACCATTTCGCTCGCTTGCGTGATGCGTTTTTTATAGGTGTCGCACACCGCAATGATATTTAACGGATGCGTTTGCGCGGCGGCGGAAAAGTCGCGTAACAGCGAACGTCCGCGTCCGCCTACGCCGATGAAGCCCAATTGCATTTTATCGTTCGCGCCAAAGACGCTCGCCTTGACGTAATCAGGTGCTTTGCCGAACGTCGCGGCTACGCCCGCGGCCGTGACGCCCTGTTTAACGAAATCCCTGCGTGAAGTGGTGTTGCTCATAGTCTATTCCTCTCTGAAGGCCTCTCAAAAAAAGGTGAAGGCAGTTGCGCTGCCCGTGAATATTGGTTGCGATGTCAGATGATTGCGAATCGTGAAGTGACGCGATCTTACTCGCGTTACCCTGCGATGAAAAGCAGGAACCGTGAATGAAAAACAGCAACGCCCAACGGGAAAGCCTGCGCTCACCTGTTGGGCGTTGTGGTTTATGCAAAGGGGGAGAAGCCCTTGCGGAAACTAGAAACCGAAACGAACGCTGATGTCTACCTGCCGCGCGGAATTGGCGCCGCTGGAACGTCCGAAGAAAGACGAACCCAGCGTGCCGCTATAAGAACCGAAATTTACGCGATTGAAGACATTGCTGGCATTGATCGTGAACGTCAGGTTATAACGCGACGATTCAGAACCGCCCATGCCCATCATCATCGGGCCGCCACCACCGCCACCGGGACCGCCGCCACGTCCGCCACCAC
>JABFSD010000771.1 GCA_013140935.1 Acidobacteriota bacterium | reverse complement strand
GCCTTGCGTTGGTGCGCCGCCGCCGAATCCACCACCACCGCCGAATCCGCCGCCGAGTCCGCCGGTTTGAAACAGCGGCGCTTGATTGAAATAGACGCCGAGCTTTTCGCCGTAACCATACGCAATCGGACTTTTGCGATCAGCGAACGAGGCGCTCATCACCGAGCCGCGCGCTTGCAAGGTGCGGGCTTCCTGAATCGTGACGCCTTCGGTAATACCGAAATCAATCGGCACGGCGGAGTTGCCGCCAATCGTCACGAACAAGCCGCCGCCTTCGATGAAGCGTTGCAGGTTGGCTACGCCGGTGATGCCCATGCCGCCGCGTATGTCATCGCTGGTGTCGGGCGATTGCGCCATATTTGGCGTGAGGTCGGAACCCTTCCACGGCAGCGGCGGTTCGTTGTCGCCGCGTTTGACGTTGCCGCGCACGATGGATTGCGCCGAGCCGCGCGCGGGCGGAAAGATGATGACATCAAACTTGTCGCGCAAATTCGCGGTGTCGCGCAACACGTGTTCAGAGATGTAAGTGTAAGGAATGTTCAGCCGATCAAACTCGATGCGGAACCAGCCTTCGTCTTGCGTGTTCACCCACGTATGCACGAGCGCGATGCGCGGGGCGGCCAGCGTGTGCTGTGCGACTTCAGGCGCTTGGTTTACGGCATTGACGACGATGCCTAGGTCAGTAGCTTCTTTGGCGACGCGCGCGGCGACATCCGCCGGATTGCCTTCGGCCTTGATGATGAACGAACCCGTGTTGAACGCGCGTTCGCCGACTTTGAAATCAGCTTCGGCGGCATTCATCTTCACGTCTTTCAAACGATAGCGAAACGTCGCCAGCGAGTTGTCGGTGTTGTGATTGATGACCCACGCTGTAGCCGATGTGCCTTCGACTTTGCCCGTCACCTTAATCATTCCGTTGGTCAACGTCATCGGCTTGTCGAGAACGCCCGGGTCTTTCACGCGCACGGTTTTGACGTTGTGCAACGGCCCCAGCGTCCAGCCCGTGTCGTCATAAGGGCGCGGATCGTTCACGTTGTAATACTGCGTGTCGAGCAACATATCGGCCATACGCGAATAAGGCTGATCCATCCGCACAACGTAACTGCCAGCAGGGAACTTGCCGTCAGCAGTTTCAATCGCTTCGTTGGTGCGATGGACTTCGCAACCTTGCATCTTGAGCAGGTTGAGCAACTCGGCTTGTCCGCCGGGACGCGCTTCGTCGCCAGGCATGACCCACGCGGCGGGGCCTTCGGTTTTGGCTTTCGCTACGGAGCGTTTGCTCTTCAAGTAAAAGTTGTGAAGGAACTTTTCTTTATTCGCCGCGACGTGATTCATCGCAAAGAGAATCGCGCTTTGTTGCAAGTTGATGTTGTTGCGAATTGACCAATTCACGCGCGGCAGCGGCGGATTGGGGCGAAACCATTGCCGCGTATTCTGTGCCCCCGAAGTCGTAATCACGCGCGTGTCAGCGCCGCCAATGCCTTGCGTCTCATAGAACCGGCCAATCGAGTTGTGGCCGTTGGCGACATAAAACATATAGTTCGGCGCCCAACCGTCATAAAAGCCGTGCGTCCACACGCCGGGCACGCCGCGCTTGGTCATCTCTTCGATCTCGTGATAGGCCAGCGCCTGCCATTCGTTGACTACCATCGGATCGAGCCAGGCGTTGTAAGGCCCAGTGCCGGTCGAGGTGTAAAGAAACGATTGCGATTCGTGCAAGTCGTGGAGCACCGTCGGATGGTAATCGAGAAAATGCGCCATCTGGTTGCGCGTCAACGCCAGCGCCATGCCCAACGAATCGCGGTTGTTGTCGTGCGCGACATATTTGCCCCAATACAACAAGCTCGGCACGCGCTTGCCTTCGTTGGCTTTGCGCCAGTTATAAAGGTCAACCATCATGTCGCGCCCATCGGTTTCGAGCGTCGGCGTAATCAGCACAATCACGTTTTTGCGAATCGCCTGAATGAACGGCGTCTCTTCGACGGCGAGGCGATAGGCCATTTCCATCAACATCTCAGGGCTGCCGGTTTCGGTCGAATGAATCGAGCCGCTCGCCCAATAAATCGCTTTACCTTCGCCGATGAGCTGTTGCGCTTCGGCGTCGCTCGTGCGGCGCGGATCGCCCAACCGCGCGGTGATGTCTTTGTATCGCGCCAGATTGTTGAGCGTCGCTTCGTCACCGATGGCGATCAATAACTGCTCGCGTCCGAGTTCGCTCTTTTCCGGCGCGGTGAAAACCCGCACGCGCGGCGAAGCCTTTTCGAGTTCGCGGTAATAGCGATATTGGTCTTTCGTATAGGTCAGCTTGTTCGGCGTGCCTACGGGATAGCCTAATACTTTGGTTGGCGTAGGCACTTTGTCCGACGCGGGCAAGTGGTCTACGAGTTCGGTCAGGAAGAATTTCTCAGTCGTGTTTTTGAGAATGGATGTCGTGTATTCAGCATCGTTTTGTTGCGGCGCGGCAGGTGCAGCGGCAGCAGGCGCAGTGACAGCTTTCTTTTTGCTTTGCGCTAACGCAGGCGTAAAAGATGACAGGACGAGTCCCAGCAACGCGAGTTGCGTGCAGGCATAACGAAACGTGCGGTTCATAGAGTTTGTCTCCTTGAGTGAACGCGATGGTTTTGTGAATTGAAGGAAAGGTGATTGCTATTGCTCAGACGGGCGTAAGGATAGTGCAGTTACCGGATTTTGAGAATTGAGGCGCGCGCGGCGTTGCGATAAAGTTCCGAATATCATGCAAATCACTTCTGAAACCATCGCCGTCGTTACCGGAGCGGCTTCAGGCATAGGCCGTGCGCTTGCAATACAACTTGCGCAACGCGGTGCGACCGTTGCCATCGCCGACGTGAACGAAAGCGGCTTGCGCGAAACCGCCGCGTTAATTGGTTCTCGTTGCTCGACGCACATTGTAGACGTGAGCAACGAAGCGCGCGTGCAAGAGTTCGTTGCCGAAGTGGTCAACACGCACGGCGCAGCGCATCTGGTCATCAACAATGCCGGCGTAGCCCTTTATGGCACGGCCTCGCAACTCACGACCGAAGAGATGGCGTGGCTGATGGGCATCAACTTTTGGGGCGTGGTTTACGGCACGAAATACTTTCTGCCCGTCTTGCAACAACAGTCGTCGGCGCATCTGGTCAACATCTCCAGCGTATTCGGCCTCATCGGTTTTCCCGGTCAATCGGCCTATAAC